>JAPVSP010000479.1:0-2025 GCA_047519685.1 Chloroflexota bacterium | reverse complement strand
GCCCACGACGCCGCCAAGTACGGGCGGATCCCCGAGACGCCGATCCTCGAGGCGACGATCCCCTCGCTCGTCGACCCCTCGCTCGTCGCCGGCGCCCCGGCCGGGACGCAGGTGATGAGCGTCGTCGTCCAGTACGCGCCGTACGCGCTCCGGGAGGGGATCTGGGACGAACGGCGGGAGGCCCTGGGCGACCTCGTCGTCCGGACGCTCGAGCGCTACGCTCCGGGCCTGGGCGCGCTCGTGACCCGGCGGCGGGTCCTGACGCCGCTGGACCTGGAGCGGGACTGGGGCCTCACCGGCGGCCATCCGCTCCACGCCGAGCCGACGCTCGACTCCTGGTACGCCTGGCGACCGCTGCTCGGCTGGGCCCGCTACCGGATGCCCGTCGAGGGTCTCTACCTCGCCGGATCGGGTGCCCATCCCGGCGGCGGCGTCACCGGCTGGCCCGGCCGCAACGCCGCCCGCGAGATCCTCGCGGATCGGAGGCGCTGGTCGCGCTGAGCCCGGGCTCGTCGGCTCAGCGCCGCTCCCGCCGGACCTCCTCGGTCAGGTCGCGGTCGCGCTCCTCGTCCGCCGGCCGGTCGACGTCGAGCGGCACGGTCGCCTCGGGCCCGGCCGGGACGGTCGCTTCGGGCCCGGCCGGGACCGACGCCTCGGGCCCGGCCGGGACGGACGGCGCGCCGTCGGGTACGGCCCACGGCCATGTCCTGAGCCGACGCAACAGCCGTCGCCCGGTCAGGTCGAGGTGGATCGGCGTCACGGCGATGCGCCGGTTGACGATCGCGTGGAAGTCGGTGCCCGGGACGGCGAGTCCGGACGGCGGCGGGCCGCCGATCCAGTAGTAGGGGATGCCGCGCGGGTCGAGGCGCTGGATGAGCTGGTCCTGGTAGATCCGCTTGCCGAGCCGGGTGACCTCGATCCCATCGCACTCCTCGGGCGCGACCGCGGGCACGTTGACGTTGACCAGCTCACCCGACGACAGCCCGAATTCGAGGATGTTGCGCGCGACGATCGACGCCGCCCGTGCCGCCAGGGTGAAGTCGGGGTGCTGGTAGTACTCCTGCGAGATCGCGAAGGCCGGGCAGCCGTTGATCACCGCCTCCATGGCCGCGCTGACGGTCCCGGAGTACGTGATGTCGTCCCCGAGGTTCGCCCCGTAGTTGATGCCGGAGGCCACCAGGTCGAAGCCGTGGCCGAAGTAGTCCAGGAAGGCGAGGCTGACGGCGTCGGTCGGCGAGCCGTCGACCGACCAGCCCACCGAGCCGTCCGCGAGCGTGCGCTCGCGGACCCGGAGCGGTCGCATGAGCGTCTTCTGGTGACCGACCGTGCTCTGGTTCGTCTCGGGCGCGACGACGGTCGTCTCACCGATCGTCTCGAGCGCCTGCCTGAGCGCCAGGAGCCCCCTCGACTCGATCCCGTCGTCGTTGGTGATGAGGATCCGGGGGCGCGACGACCAGTCGGTCAGCGGTCGGGCGTTCCTGCGCATCGCGTGCGGCCCACCGCGCAGCGCCGCGCCGGCCAGGGGCTCGCCGCGCTCCTTGTCGAGGTCGCGACGCTCGGCCCGGGCACGCTCGCGGGTCAGCTCCGGGATCTCGCCCGTCTCGTCGGGGCCGTCGGGTCCCGCGGGCGGGTGCCCACCGGGCCGCTCGCCGGACGGCACGCTCACTCGGCCGGCTGGGCCGGCGTGGCCGAGGACCGCCCCGAGGAGGGCGGGGGCCCCGGCTGGACGCCGGTCTTCGGTGCGGCGGACGGGACCTCGAGCGCGTCGTCCACGTCCTGGTCGGTGCCGGCCACCGGCTCGCGAGGGACCCGCACCGGGCGGCCTTCGCGATCCTCGAGCCGTCGCGCCGCGCGCTCGGCCACGCTCCCCGCCCGCTGGCGACCGAGGTACTCGAAGAAGAAGGCGCCGATGATCGCCGCGATCGGGATCCCGAAGATGGCCCCGGCGACGCCCGCGATCTTCGAGCCGATGACGACGGAGGCGAGGACGACGACCGGGTGGAGCCCGACGGCGTCCGCCATGAG
>JAPVSP010000478.1:0-10214 GCA_047519685.1 Chloroflexota bacterium | reverse complement strand
GGCCCCGATGGACCGGCGACCTATGCCCTGGAGGGCTCGGTGTTCATCGCCGGCGCCGCGGTCCAGTGGCTTCGGGACGGGCTCCGGGCGATCACGAGCTCGGGCGAGGTCGAGACGCTCGCCTCGGCCGCACGCGACACCGGCGGCGTGTACCTGGTCCCCGCCTTCGTCGGGCTGGGCGCGCCGCACTGGGACCCGCACGCGCGGGGCCTGCTCATCGGGCTGACCCGCGGCACCGGCCTGCCGGAGATCGCGCGGGCCACGCTCGAGTCCATCGCGTACCAGGTCGGCGACGTCCTCGAGGCCATGGCCGCCGATGCCGGCGAGCGCGTCGACGTCCTGCGGGTCGACGGCGGGGCGGCGGTCGACGACACGCTGCTGCAGTTCCAGGCCGATCTGCTCGGCCTCCCGGTCGAGCGGCCGGTCGTGACCGAGACGACCGCACTCGGCGCGGCCTTCCTCGCTGGCCTCGCGACCGGGCTATGGCGGCGGCCCGCGGACATCGAGACCGCCTGGGCGCTTGAACGGCGCTTCGAGCCGCGGATGGACACGGCGACCCGGTCGCGGCTCCTGCGGGGCTGGCGACGGGCGGTCGAGCGGTCCCTCGGCTGGGCGGTGGACGAGCCGTAGGACGGGACGCTGAAGGTCCCTCTTGTGCAGGTTTCCCAACCCGCCTATGCTGCTGCCGTACCAAGTCCGTGGGCGGATGCCCGCGGTCATATCGGCGTAGCTCGTCGACGCACTCGGACTCCTCTCACGGTCGCCGCGAGAAAGGCGAGGGATCGCGGCTACCAGCAGAGGAGTTCGTTCGTTGTATACGGACAGGAATCTCACCTGTGTCGATTGCGGTCAGAGCTTCGTGTTCACCGCACGCGACCAGGAGTTCTACTCGCAGCGCAGCTTCTCCGAGCCGCGCCGCTGCCCGAGCTGTCGGGCGGCGAAGAAGGCGCAGCGCGATTCGGGCGGCAGCGGCGCGAGCAGCTACGGTGGTGGCTACTCGAGCGGCGGCTACTCGAGCGGCGGCTACGGGGCTCGCGATCGCGGCCCGCGCCAGATGTTCACCGCGACCTGCTCACAGTGCGGCCAGGAGGCCCAGCTGCCGTTCCGTCCGACGAACGGCAAGCCGGTCTACTGCAGCGACTGCTTCCGGACGATGCGGGGCGCCTGAGCCCTCGTCCACGAGATCCCACGACCCGGGTCGGCGACGGCCCGGGTCGTTCGATTCCCGGGGGGAGGCCGGGGACGACCGGCCCGGGCCGCCCGAGCCGGGCGCCCTACTGGCTCCTCCGCCGTCCCACGAGCAGCGAGAGGTCGAGCTTGCGCTCGCTCCCGGTGAGGAGCCGCCCGATGTTGTCCGCGTGGGCGATCCAGACGAGCGCGGCGCCCGCGGCGACGTACGCGAGGTAGACGGGCGAGAAGGGTTCGCCGAGCAGCCACCACACGAGGGCCGTCGCGGGGATGGCGGCGGCCGAGCCGAGCAGCGATCCGAGGGAGACGTAGCCGGTCGCCAGGATCGCCCCGACGAACACCGGCGCGGACAGCAGGACCGACAGCGGCTCGATGACGAGAAGCGTGCCGACGCCCGTGCCGACCCCGCGGCCGCCGCGGAACCGCAGGAAGACCGATCGCGAGGCGCCGAGGAGGGCGGCCAGGCCGCACAGCGAGACGACCGCGGGCTCCCCCGTCAGCCAGAGGGCGAGCAGCACCGGCAGGGCGCCCTTGGCGAGGTCGCCGAGCACGACCAGTGCCGCCCACTTCCGTCCGAGGGCCCGGAGGGCGTTCGTCCCCCCGGTCCGACCCGAGCCGATCGTCCGGGGGTCGGGTCCGCCGGCCAGCCGGGCGACGAGCACCCCGAAGGGGATCGAGCCGCACAGGTAGGCCACGCCCACGAGGGCGGTGTCGCGGACGAGCGCGGGGGCGTCCAGCGTGTCGCTCCACTCGGGCGCCGGGGATCGGGGACGGCGCGCGGCCCGAGGATAGCATCGGCGCGGGGCGGCCTCTGTCGCGCCGACGCAGGATCCGGATACGGCCCTCGGTTGCGCCCCGCACGGGCCGCCCGTACCATCGCCTGGATGTCCCCCATGTCTCGCCGGCTCCCGACCGGCGCCGGTGTCGAGGCGTAGTCCAACCATGGCCGTCGGCTCCTCCAACTCCTTCGACGTCGTCGTGCTCGGAGCGGGCACCGGCGGGTACTCCGCGGCCTTCCGCGCGGCGCAGCTCGGCCTGAAGGTCGCCCTGGTCGACGAGGACAAGATCGGCGGGACGTGCCTCCACCGGGGCTGCATCCCCACCAAGGCGCTGCTGGAGTCGGCCGCGTTCGCGGAGCGTGTTCGTCACGCCAGGGACCTCGGCGTCCAGCTGCCCGGCGAGCCGACCGTCGACTACGCCGCGATGGCCCGGCGGCGCGACCAGGTCGTGAAGCGGATGTGGACGGGCCTGCGGTCGCTCGTCGACAAGAACAAGGTGACCTGGGTCGTCGGTCGCGGCCGGCTCGAGGGCGCGACGCGAGTGCGGGTCAGCCAGCCGGGCGAGGACGGCACGCCCGGAGGGGGCGGCGAGCGGCTGCTCGAGGCGAACGACGTCATCCTGGCGACCGGCTCACGCGTCAAGTCCCTGCCCGGGCTCGTGCCGGATGGCCGACGCATCGTGACGTCGGACGACGTCCTTCGCTCGGACACGCTGCCCCGGGACATCGCGATCGTCGGCGCCGGCGCGGTCGGCGTCGAGTTCGCCTCGATGTTCCACGACCTTGGCGTGAAGGTCTCGCTGCTGGAGTACCTGCCCAGGATCGTCCCGCTCGAGGACGCGGAGGTGAGCGCGACGCTCAAGCGCAGCTTCGAGCGGCGCGGCATCAAGGTCATGACCGATGCGCGCTTCGACCCGGCGGCCGTGACCACCGACGATGTCGGCGTGTGTCTCACGGTCGGGCCGGAGGGTGGGGCAGCCGAGGAGCTCCGGGCGGAGCAGCTGCTGGTCGCGACGGGCCGGGCGGCGAACATCGAGGACATCGGTCTCGAGACGACGAAGGCCGAGGTGGAGCGGGGCGTGATCAAGGTCGATGCCCGGATGCGGACACGCGAGCCGCATCTCTACGCCATCGGCGACATCGTCGGCGGCCTCTGGCTCGCCCACACGGCCGGCCACGAGGGGATCATCGCGGCCCACGTCATCGCCGGCGATCCGGATGTGCACGGGATGGACTACGACCTCCAGCCGCGAGCGACCTACTGCCGGCCCGAGATCGCCTCGATCGGGCTGACCGAGGACCAGGTCAAGGAGCGCGGGATCCCGTACCGGGTCGGCAAGATGCCGTTCCAGGCGATCGCCAAGGCGATCATCGGCGGCGAGTACGAGGGCTTCTGCAAGGTCGTCGCCCATGCCGACACCTCGGCGACGCTGGGCGTGCACATCATCGGGCCGCATGCGACGGACCTGATCGCCGAGTCGTCGCTGGGGATGACCCTCCAGGCGACCGCCTGGGAGATCGGGGCGGCCACGCATCCGCACCCGACGCTCTCCGAGGTCGTCGGCGAGGCGGCCATGGCGGTCGATGGCCGGTCGATCAACTTCTGACCGGGGAGCGCGGTCGAGAGAGGTGGAGCCGATGACGGCGACCGATCGTTCGACCCGGGTCGCGGAGCCGGGAGCGTCGGCCGAGCTGTCGCCCGACGAGCTCCTCGAGATGTACCGGCTCGTCGCGCTCGCCCGGGCCATCGACGAGCGGATGTGGGTGCTCAACCGGGCCGGCCGGATCCCGTTCGTCATCAGCGGACAGGGTCACGAAGGCGCCCAGGTCGGCATCACGATGGCGCTCCGGAAGGGCCACGACTGGATCGCGCCCTTCTACCGCTCGATCGCGACGTGCCTGACGTTCGGGATGACGGCTCGCGACATCATGCTCGCCCAGTACGCGAAGGCGACCGACCCGTCGTCGGGAGGGCGGCAGATGCCCGGCCACTACGGTCACCCCGGGCACCACCTGCTCTCGGTGAGCTCGCCCGTCGCGACGCAGATCCTGCACGCGGTGGGCATCGCACTGGCGGCCAAGGTCCGGCGGACCGGCCAGGTCGCCATGACCTTCATGGGCGAGGGCAGCTCGAACCAGGGCGACGTCCACGAGGCGCTCAACTTCGCCGCCATCCACCGCCTCCCGTTCGTCTTCGTCGTCGAGAACAACGGCTACGCGATCAGCGTCCCCTCGGAGAAGGAACTGTCGCTGCCCGACGTGGCCGCCCGGGCGTCGGGCTACGGTATCCCGGGCGTGATCGTCGACGGCTCCGACGTCCTGGAGTGCTACCGGGCGGCACGCGCGGCCGTCGACCGAGCCAGGGCAGGGGAGGGCCCGACGCTCATCGAAGCCAAGGTCAGTCGGCTCACCGCGCACTCCTCGGACGACCAGCAGACGAAGTACCGATCCCAGGAGGAGCTGCTCGCCGAGCGGGCGCGGGACCCGTTGCCGCGCTTCAGGCTCCAGCTGATGGAGGCCGGGGTGCTGACGCCCGAGGTCGAGGCGCGCCTGACGGCCGGGATCAAGGCGGCGGTCGACGACGCGACCGACTTCTCGGAGTCGCAACCGGATCCGGATCCCGCGACGGCGACCTGGTGGGTGTTCGTCGAGGACGGCCCGGCCGGCTGGGTGCCGCCCTGGGCGGGAGGTCCAGTCGATGCGGCGGTAGCTGCCGAAGCTGCGGGCGCCGGCCGGGACGCGGCCAGCTCGGCCTGGGGCGCGGCGGGCTCGGCCGAGTCGGGCGCGGCCCCCGGCGGCCGCGAGGCGTCCCACTGATGCCCGTCAGGACATTCATCGAGGCCATCCGGGAGTCCCTCGCCGAGGAGATGCGGCGCGACGAAGCGGTCGTCGTCCTGGGCGAGGACGTCGGCAAGAAGGGCGGCGTGTTTCTCGCCACCGACGGACTGTGGGCCGAGTTCGGGGACGATCGCGTGATCGACACGCCGCTGACCGAGTCGATGATCGTCGGCACGGCGATCGGGGCGGCGACCAACGGGCTCCGTCCCATCGCCGAGATCCAGTTCGCCGACTTCATCTTCCCCGCGTTCAACCAGATCGTGTCCGAGGCGGCGCGGATGCGCTACCGGTCGAACAACGCCTTCGGTTGCCCGATCACCATCCGCGCCCCGTACGGTGGCGGCGTGCACGGCGCGCTCTACCACAGCCAGTCGGTCGAGGCGTTCTTCACCCACGTGCCGGGGCTGAAGGTCGTCGTGCCGTCGACGCCCTACGACGCCAAGGGCCTTCTCAAGACCGCGATCCGCGACGAGGACCCGGTGCTCTTCCTCGAGCACAAGAAGATGTACCGGAGCGTCCGCGGCGAGGTGCCCGATGGCGACTTCACGATCCCGCTCGGGAAGGCGGTCGTGACCCGGCCCGGCACGCAGGTCAGCGTCGTCGCCTACGGGCTGATGGTGCACTACGCGCTCGAGGCGGCCGAGCGAGTCGCCGAGGACGGCATCAGCGTCGAGGTCATCGACCTCCGGTCGCTCCGGCCGCTCGACACGGAGGCGCTCCTTGGCTCGGTCCGCAAGACCGGCAAGTGCCTCATCGTCTACGAGGACAACCGGTTCGGCGGGTACGGCGCGGAGATCGCGGCGATCGTCGCCGAGGAGGCGTTCGACTACCTCGATGGACCCGTCACACGCGTCGGGGGGCCCGATGTCCCGGGTGTCCCCTACAACCACGTCCTCGAGGACTGGTTCATGGTCAACCCGGCGAAGATCGAGGCGGCGATCCGCCGGCTGGCGGCCTACTAGCGACCCGGCCGGGCCTCTCGCCGCACGGCGCCCGCGCCGCCTGGCGTGGCTCTGCGCTCACGCTGCCGTCGGCCGCGACATGAGCTGAGCACATCCGGGCGGGGCCACGCACCATGTCGGATCGTGGGTGGCCAGGTCGTCGCCCACCCCGCTCGAAGGCGCTCCGTGCGAGTGGTGGACGGGCCGACACGCCCGGTCGGCGTCCTCACGTCTGGGCCACCGGCGCCGTCCCGGCGCTGCTCGGCGCGGCCGTCGCGGTCGCATCGGCCTCCTCCTCGACGAGTCGCCACCGGGCCAGCCCGGCATCGAGGCGAGCCAGGAGCGGCGGAGACCCGAGGCGAGTGAAGATCGCGCGCGATTCGTCCGCCGCCGCGCGGGCCGCAGGCTCGGCCGGCCCCACGAGCGTCGCCAAGTCGATGAGGGCCAGGCCCAGGTAGACGGACGCGTCCATGTCCCGCCAGGCGCGGATCGCATCGCGGTAGCCCGCCATCGCGGCGCGGCGATCTCCCTCGAGCGCTCGGACGCCCGACTCGAGCTCCAGCCCTCTGGCGGCCACCACCCGGCCCCGGTCCGGACGGGCCTTCAACAGCGCGAGTGCCGCCCGCGCTCGCGAGGCATCCCCGAGCCAGAGGGCGGCACGCGTCGCCCACTCCGCGCAACCGAGCGCGGGCTCGACCGGCATGGCGCCCCCGGCCATGCCCGCCTCGTAGGCTTCCGTGAGCCGACCGGCGAGGGCATGCACGAATGCGAGATCGAGGAGCTTCAGGGCTGGCACACGCGGATCGTCTTGGGTCGCCCGGATCTGCCCCAGTGTCGCGAGGGACGCGTCGGCCAGCTCGATCTCCCCGCGCAGGGCATGGAGAAGGGCCGCACCTTCGAAGAACCAGCCCTTGAGCGCCTCCGGGACCTCCCCGACGTCGGTCTCGGCCAGGATCCGATCGACTTCGCCCCACTCGCCGAGGACGAGCGCACCGGTCAGCACGCCACCAGCGAAGTTGAGCATCCAGCCCCGATCGCCGCGCCGTCGCGCGACCTCGACGCCCATCTGCCCGACCTCGAACGCGGCGCGCGGGTCGTCATTGTCCAGTCCTGCCGAGAGGTTGTTGAGCGCGCGCAGCTGCGTCGCCGGCAGGTCATGTGCCTCGGATAGCGGCAGGACGCCACGCAGGATCGCGTTCGGTTCCTGGACACGCCCCATGAACGAGAGCGCGAGGGCCCGGTTGAGCAATGCCTCGGCGATGACGGGCAGCAGCTCGAGCGGCTCGGCCAGGGCCAACGCGCGGTCGGCGGTGGCCAGTGCCCGTGGGTCCCGCGCATTCGCATAGGCTCGTGAAAGCTCCGCGATGAGGCTGATGACCTCTGGCTCCGTCTCGAGATCGGCCGTCTCTTCGACGGCCCTCTCAAGGGGTCCGACCGCGGCCACCGGCTGGAACTTGGCGACGAGGGCGGTCGAGAGGGCCGTCGTCGCACGGGCGACGCCGAGCCGGTCGCCATGCGCTCGATACCAGGTGATCGCCTCCTCGAGGTACGTCTGGGCCGTGTCGAACGCGGCCGCATTGGTGGCCACCTGGCCAGCCCGCTCACGGAGACGCGCCTGCTCCGCTGGGTCATCGGCCACCTCCAGTGCCTGGAGCAGGAAGCCGAGCGACTGCTCGTGAGAACCGAGCGCCGCGGCCCGCTCCGCGGCGCTCTTGAGCGCGATGCGGGCCTGCCCAGCAAGGGCATCCGCCTCGGGCCCCCTGGAGGCGTTCCGATAGGCGTCGGCGTAGTGCTGAGCGAGCGCGCCGGCCAGCTCGGCCTCTCCCAGGCTCTCGAACCAGCGGGCTGCGGCGAGATGGCGCGCCTTCCGCTCTGGGCGCGCGAGCTGCTTGTAGGCGACCTCACGGATGAGCGCCTGGACGAAGGCGTACTGGCCGCGCTCCGGGGACCGTGGGTCCACGTTGACGCTCAGGAGCTCTCGCCGCACGAGCGTCCGCAGGATCGGCTCCAGAGCCTGCGCTTCCGCTCCCGAGACAGCGCTGAGTCCAGCCATGGTGAAGCTCTGCCCGAGCACGGCGGCGTCCTGGAGGAGGCTGCGCTCGGTCGCCTCGAGGGCATCCAGCCGGGCCGCGATGAGCTCCGTCAGTGTCTCCGGGATCGCCAGCCTCGTCAGGTCGCCGACCGGGTGGTAGGCGCCGCTCTCTTCCTTCAGCCGGCCTTCGGCGACGAGCATCCGCACGGTCTCGACCGCGTACAGCGGGATACCGTCGGCTCGGGCGACGATCGCTGTCGCCACGGACGCGCTCAGTCCGGGCACGAGCCCGGTCAACAGCTCCCGCATCGCCGACTCGGGCAATGGGTCGAGGGCGAGCGACACGAAGTTCCGCCGGCCGGCACCCCAATCGGGGCGCCGCTCGAGGAGATCGGGCCGGGCAAGCGAGATGACGAAGATGGGCAGGCCTCTCGTCCACTCGAGAAGGTGATCGATGAAGTCGAGCACGCCGGCGTCGGCCCACTGGAGATCCTCGAAGAGGAGGACCGTGGGGCCCGAGGCGGCGATCCGCTCGAAGAACGTCCGCCAGGCGGCGAACATCTCGTCCCGCCCGCCCGGCAGTGACTCGCCAAGGCCGAGGAGGGCCAGCAACGCCGTCTCGACCCAACGGCGCTCGTCCTCCGCGGGAACCCAGCGGGCGACCGTATCGCCGACCTTCTGACGGGTCGACGTCTCGTCGTCCGTCTCGAGGAGGCCGGCGCGCCGGCGGATCATCTCCCCCAGCGCCCAGAAGGTGATGCCCTGGCCGTAGGCCGGCGAGCGGCCGCTGTGCCACCAGGTGTCCTCGACCAGTCCCCCGACGTACTTGAGGAACTCCCAGGCGAGTCGGCTCTTGCCGATCCCGGCCGGACCCATCACCGAGACGAGGCGCGGCCGCTTGTCCCGCGCCGTGGTGTGGAAGAGATCCTTGAGGAGGCGGAGCTCGTCGTCGCGTCCCACGAACGGCGCCTCCAGGCCTTCGGCGCGGTTCTGGCCGCCGATCTCGGCAACGACGCGCAGCGCGCGAAAGGCGGGGACGGGCGCCGCCCTTCCCTTGAGTGTCTGCTCGCCCACCGGCTCGAAGACGATCGCCCGGCTGGAAGCGCGCTGGGTCGCCTCGCCGACGAGGACCGCGCCGGGCTGAGCGACCGACTGGAGCCGGCTCGCCGTGTTGACGAGGTCGCCGGCGACCATCCCCTGGCCGACGGCGCCGAGGGTGACGGCGGCCTCGCCGGTCAGCACGCCGGCCCGGGCCCGGATCGAGGGTCCCAGGGTCTTGACCGTGTCCACGAGCTCAAGGGCGGCGCGGACCGCGAGCTCCGCATCATCCTCGCGCGCGGTCGGTGCGCCCCAGACCGCCATGACGGCGTCGCCGATGAACTTCTCGACCGTCCCGCCGTAGCGCTCGATCAGCTCGCGGGCGAGGTCGAAGTACCGGGTCAGGAGATCGCGTGTCTCCTCGGGGTCGCTCCCTTCGGCGAGCGTCGTGAAGCCGACGAGGTCGGCGAACAGGACCGAGACGAGGCGCCGTTCGGCGACCGGTCCGGAGATCGCGGGCGCCGCTGGAGCCGAGCGCGGTTCCGCCACGACGGCACCGGCGGCCGTCCCGAGGGGCGCTCCGCACTCGCCGCAGAACCTCCGCCCTCGCGGGTTCGCGGCGCCACAGGCAGGGCAGGCTCTCGCGAGGCTGGTTCCGCACTCGCCGCAGAACTTCTGTCCTGCGTCGTTGGAGGCTCCGCAGTTCGAGCAGTCCATGAGGACCCCGTTGACGGACGCGATGGATCACCTGGAAGCCTAGTCGACGACGGCACGCTAGGGAACCTCGCCAAACGCGGCCTGGCGGGCGGCGTGGCGCCCGTCACACGCCCGGGCGGTCACGTGGCGGGCACACCTCCGCGGGATGCGCGAAACTAGGGCCCCGATAGAGTCGACCCTCGCGCCTCCGAGGCGCCCTCCGGAGGAACACCCAGTGGCCAAGGTGACGATGCCCCAGCTCGGCGAGAGCGTCGCCGAGGGGACGATCGGCAAGTGGCTCAAGCAGCCCGGTGACAAGGTCGCCAAGTACGAGCCGCTCCTCGAGGTCATCACGGACAAGGTCAACGCCGAGGTCCCGTCGCCGTTCGAGGGCGTGCTGAAGGAGATCCTGGTCGAGGAGGGGGCGACGGTCCCTAACAACGCCGAGATCGCCATCATCGAGACCAGCGACGACGTGGCCGGCGACGCTCGCGGAGCGTCGGCGGCAGCCCCGGCAGCCCCGGCGGCATCCTCGATACCATCAGCTGCCCCGGCCGCCTCCGCCCTGGCCGCCGCGGCGGGCTCCAGCGCGAGGGCGCCATCCGGGGGGCCGGGTCCGGCCTTCGGCCCGGCCGGATCCGACGAGCGGCCGGAACGCGCGACCGCGCCCATGCCGGCCACGACCGCAACCATGCCGACCACG
>JAPVSP010000477.1:0-2575 GCA_047519685.1 Chloroflexota bacterium | reverse complement strand
GTCCCAGTCGAGGTCGAGGTCGTCGCGGTCCTGGATCATCCGGCCCGCCGGGTGGGCGATGACGTCGACGTGGGGGCTGGCGATCGCCGTGAGGACGCGCTCGGTGAGCTGCGCCCGCGGCTGGCGACGCCCGACGTGCAGCGAGGCGACGACCAGGTCGAACCCGGCCAGGAGCTCGTCGGGCAGGTCCAGCCGGCCGTCCGCTCGGATCTCCAGCTCGCAGCCGTGGAGCAGGCGGAAACCGTCGGCTGGCGTCTCCGGCGGCGCACGGCCCGCGTCCTCCTCGCGGGCGAACCGCTCGTTCAGCGCATCGACGACCCGGCGCTGGGCCGCGAAGCGGGCCGGGTCGAGCCCATGGGCGATCGCCAGGCTCAGGGTGTGGTCGCTCAGCACCTGGTACGAGCGGCCGAGCCGGCGGGCGGCCTCGGCCATCCGCTCGATCGGGTGGACGCCATCGGACCAGTCGGAGTGCGAGTGGAGGTCACCGCGGAGGTCCGTCGAGGCCACCAGGCGGGGCAGCCGCCCCGCGAGCGCCGCCTCGATCTCGCCCTCGTCCTCGCGCAGCTCGGGCTCGATGAACGGCAGGCCGAGGAAGGCGTAGGCCTCGGCCTCGGTGGGGAACGTCCGGAGCTCGGCCTCGGGACCCGCCACCGGCTCGCCGTCCTCGCCGACGCGCTGGAAGCCGTGCTCCGACAGGCTCCAACCGAGGTCGCGGGCCATCCCGCGCAGGCGGACGTTGTGGCGCTTGCTGCCGGTGAAGTGGATGAGGTACGTGCCGGCCGCGCCGGGCGGCATGACCATCAGGTCGACCTGCGGGCCTCGGCGGAGCTGGACCGCGGCCTTGTGGGTCCCGGCGCCCACGACCCGCTCGACGTCGGCGAGCGACGTGAAGCGCGTGACGAGCGCCGCCGGATCGTCGGTCTCCGCGAGCAGGTCGAGGTCGCCGACCGTCTCGCGGCGGCGCCGGAACGACCCGGCCGGCTCGAGCCGCCGCACCCCGTCGGCCCGGCGGAGCTCCGTGACCAGCGTCGCGACCGTCGACTCCGCCCGATGGAGCAGCATCCGCGAGCCGCGCGACGCGAGCTGGGCGATCCCGTCGAGGATCGAGCGCTCGGTCTTCTCCGACATCCCGCGGACCGTCCGCAGCCGGCCGGCCTCGGCCGCCCGGCGCAGGTCCTCGACCGACTCGATGCCGAGCACCTCGTACACGAGCCGCACGGTCTTCGGGCCGACGCCGGGCACCTGGAGCAGCTCGATGAGCGTCGGCGGGAACTCGGCGCGCAGCCGCTCGTGGTACGCGAGCCGCCCGGTCCGCGCGAGCTCCGCCAGCTTGTCGCTGATGGCCTTGCCGACACCCGGGATCTGCGGCCGTCCCCCCGCGCGGTACGTCCGCGCGACCTCGAGCGGGCTCTTGGCGATCGCGTCGGCGGCCCGATGGTAGGCCACCGTCTTGAAGACCAGCTCACCCTTGACCTCCAGGATGTCGCCGATCTCGTGGAAGACCCGCGCGAGCTGGTCGTTCGTCAGGAGTGGGGGCTCGTCGGCCGCCCCGAGCGGGCCCTCGACCGGCGGCTCGGACGCGGGCTCGGCGGACGCGGGCTCGGCGGACGCGGGTCCGGCGGCCGGGTCGGGCTCGAGCGGATCGCGCTGGATCGAGGGATCGTCTGGCACGGACCGATGGTAGCCCGCCCTCCGATGGACGCGGCGCGTCCCCGGCTCAGGCCGAGACGACCCGATCCCGGCCGGCCTTCTTGGCCCGGTAGAGCGCCTGGTCGGCCTGCTCGATCAGCTCGGCGATCGGCTGGTCCGGCGCGGCCTGGACGGCGACGCCGATGGAGACGCTGACCCGGGGGACCCCCCAGGCCTGCAGGTCCAGGTCGCCGACCGCCGCCCGCACGCGCTCGCCGACCTCGGCGGCGACGCTCCGGCTCGGGTTGCGGAGCAGGACCGCGAACTCCTCGCCGCCGTACCGGGCGGGCACGTCGTCGTCCCGCACGGTCCGCCCGATGGCGCCGGCGACGGCCCGCAGGACCTCGTCGCCGACGGCGTGCCCGTGGCGGTCGTTGAGCCGCTTGAAGTGGTCGATGTCCACCATCAGCATGCCCACCGCGTCCCCGGACCGCCGCCGTCGAGCGAGGAGCCCGCAGAACTCGTCGAAGTAGCGACGGTTCGGGAGGCCGGTCAGCGCGTCGGTCGAGGCCCGGGCCTCGGCGGCGCGGTACGAGTAGGCCCGGGCGAGCGCGACCGACGCCTCCTCGGCCGCCTCGTCGAGCAGCCGCTGGCTCGGGGCCGGCCAGTCGCCGGCCGTCCGGCGGGAGAGGACGAGCGCCCCCACGACCTCGCCGCCCACGACCAGCGGGGCCGCCAGCGTGTGGCGAAGGGCGTAGACGCCGCGGACGCGCTCGGCGATCCGGCCGGCGATCCGGCCGGCCCGCTGGGCATCGAGCACCGGGCCCGCTGCCCCGACCGCCCGGGATCGCGCCGACGGGCCGCCGGGGGCCGCGGTCGCCAGCGCACCCGGGTCGAGCGACCCCCGCGGCGCGGCCCGGTCGAGTGGCGCGACGGTCGCCGCGCT
>JAPVSP010000476.1:0-4340 GCA_047519685.1 Chloroflexota bacterium | reverse complement strand
GATGGGTCATCGAGGGCTCCTTCTTCGACTGTGGCTTCGACACCAACAGCCGAGGATAGGGGCCCTCAGCCCGTCAACAACCCGATTGGGAACTTCATCTAGCCCCCTTCGCCCGCGCCGGCCAGGACCGGGTCGCCGGTCCGCGCCCGCCTCAGCGCGGGCCGTCCCGGCGAGCGTGGAACCGGCCGTCGGACGCCGCCAGGCGGAGGGGCTGGTCGAAGGCCCGGCTCAGCGTCTCGGACGTGAGCGCCTGCGCGATCGGGCCACTCGCGACCGGCCGGCCGGCGCGCAGGAGCAGGGCGTGACCGAACCCGGGTGGGATCTCCTCGACGTGGTGGGTCACGAGGACGATCGCCGCCGGCCGGCGCTCGTCCGCGAGCGCTTCGAGCGAGGCGACGAGCCCCTCGCGGGCGCCGAGGTCGAGGCCGGCGGCCGGCTCGTCGAGGAGCAGGAGGTCCGGGTCCGGCATGAGCGCCCGGGCGATCTGGACCCGCTGACGCTCGCCCGTCGACAGGGTGTCGAAGCGCCGCTCGGCGAGCGGGCCGACGCCGAGCCGGCCGAGCAGGTCGATGGCTCGCGCCCGGTCGGCAGCGCTGAAGCGATGCCACCACGGGGCGAGCGCCCCCTCGCGGGCGGTCATCACGACGTCGACGGGTGCCAGGCGTGGCTCGATCGCGGCGGCCAGGGCGGGGCTGGCGTAGCCGACCCGGCGCCGGAGATCGCGCGCGTCGACCTGGCCGATCCGGGCGCCGAGGACCTCGAGCGAGCCCTCCGACGGCCACAGGAACGTCGAGGCGACCTGCATGAGGGTCGTCTTGCCCGAGCCGTTCGGGCCGAGCAGGACCCAGCGCTCGCCCCCCCGGACGATCCAGTCGAGCGGACCCAGGATCGTCGTCCCCGAGCGGCGGACGGCGACGCCCTGCAGGCGCAGGACGGGGGCGGGGGCCGCACTCGGAGCGTCGGTCTCCGGCATCGTCGCGATCGTAGCGGTGCGCGAGCGCTCGAGGGTCGGGCGGGGGACGATGGTGGGCGATACTGGATTCGAACCAGTGACCTCGCGGATGTGAACCGCGCGCTCTAACCAGCTGAGCCAATCGCCCACGGGGCGCCCGCCGCGCGGGCCGGCGCCGGCCGATGATACCCCGTCGGTCGGTCAGAGGACCAGCCCGGGCCAGCGCGCGAGCAGGTCCTGGCGGTCGACGCCAGCGAGGGCGACGACCTTCCGCCGCCCGGTCGACCCGGCCGCCAGCCGGACCGCGCTCCGCGGCACGCCGAGCGCCTCGGCCAGCAGCCGGAGCAGGGCCTCGTTCGCCGCGCCGTCGACCGGGGGCGCCGCGACGCGGACGCGGAGGGCGCCGTCCCGGACCCCGTCGACGCGGTCCGCCCCGCCGCGCGGGGTGAGGCGGACGGTGAGCCGGGCCTCCCCCGGACCGGGCGGCGCGGGCGGACGCGGAGCGCCGATGTCAGACCGTCACGACCCGCAGGATGACCCCGAGGAGCAGCATCAGGATGAGCGGCGAGAAGTCGATCATCCCGGTCTGGGGGAGCATCCGCCGGATCGGGGCGAGCATGGGCTCGGTCGTCTGGATGAGGAATCTCGACAGCTGGTTCCGGCCGCCCGGATCGACCCACGAGACGAGGACCCGGCCGAGCACCAGGACCCACAGGACGGTGAGGAGCAGCTGGACGAAGTTCTGGACGTACGCGGTCACGGCGGGAGTCTACAGCGCGGCTCGGGCGGCTACGGACGGATGCGGCGGGGGTCCGGGTCGCCGGGCGCCTCGTCCTCGGGAGAGCGCTCGCCGAACAGGGCCCGGCCCAGCCGGACGATCGTCGCCCCCTCCTCGACCGCGACCTGGAAGTCGTCGCTCATGCCCATCGAGAGCGCCGGCCCGAGGGCCGAGGCGCGACGCAGGCGGGTGGACAGCTCGCGGAGCGCGTCGAACGTCGGGCGAGCCGCGGCGGGGTCGGTGACCAGGCGGCCGATCGTCATGAGCCCGGCGGGCCGGATGGCGCCCAGCCGCTCGATCGCGGACAGGGCCTCCGCCAGCGCCTCGGGGACGAAGCCAGCCTTCGCGGGATCGCGGTCGACGTTCACCTGCAGGAGGATGGGCAGACGGGCGCCGGCCTCGACCGCTCCCGTCATCGGCAGCCGGCGGACCTCCCTGACGAGCCGATCGAGACGGGCGGCGAGGGTGACCGAGTCGACCGACTCGATGGCCTCGAACAGCTCGACGGCGCGGCGCACCTTGTTCGATTGGAGGGGTCCGACGAGGTGCCAGCGCGCCCCTGGCACGAGCGGGACCTTGGCGGCGGCCTCCTGGACCCGGTTCTCGCCGAGCAGGTCGAGGCCGGCCACCAGCGCGGCCCGCAGCCGGCTGGCCGGCACGGTCTTCGAGACGGCGACGAGCTCGACCTCGCGCGGGTCGCGCCCGGCTCGCGCGCAGGCGGCCACGATGCGGGCGAGGACGCGCCGCCTGGCGGCCGCGAGCCGCTCGACCTCCTGGGGCTCGGGCGCCTCGAACGGTGGCGCGGGCGTCGCCCCTCGGGCGCCGGCCGTCACCGGCGCGGCCTACTTGCGGCGGAGGAAGCTCGGGATCTCGAGGTCGTCGGCGTCGTAGGACCGCCGGACCGCCGGGGCCTCGCCGACGGTGCGCACGCCCACGGTCGCCGTCGGCGGCCGATCGTCCACGCGGCGCTCCTGGCGAGACTCGTCGATCGTGGAGGCTCGCTGGCGCTCGAGCTCCTCGAGGAAGTCCCGCTCGCGGGTGACCCGGAACGCGCCCGATGTCGCGTCGCTCGCCGCGGCCTCCTCGCGGCGCGCCGGGGCGGGCCGCGGACGACCGTCGAAGCCGGTCGCGATGACGGTGATCATCACCTCGTCGCCGAGCCGCTCGTTGAAGCTCGTCCCGAAGATGATGTTCGCCTCCGGGTCGGCCGCCGCCCGGATCTCCTCGGCCGCCTCGGTGACCTCGTAGAGCGAGAGGTTCTGGGCGCCCGTGATGTTGAACAGGATCCCCTGGGCGCCCGTGATGTTGACCTCGAGGAGCGGGCTGGCGATCGCCTGACGGGCCGCCTCGAGCGCCCGGTTCTCACCGGAGGCCCGGCCGATGCCCATGAGCGCCGAGCCGGCGTCCTTCATGATCGCCCGGACGTCCGCGAAGTCGAGGTTGATGAGGCCGGGCATCGTGATGATGTCGCTGATCCCCTGGACGCCCTGGCGGAGGACGTCGTCGACCACCTTGAAGGCGTCGAGGACCGTGGTGTTCTTCTGGACGACGTCGCGCAGCCGGTCGTTCGGGATCGTGATGAGCGTGTCGACCTTCGCCTTGAGCTCCTCGGCCGACTTCTCGGCGATCAGCCTGCGCCGGGCGCCCTCGAAGCCGAACGGCTTGGTGACGACCCCGATGGTCAGCGCCCCGAGCTCCTTGGCGACCTCCGCCACGACCGGCGCCCCGCCCGAGCCCGTGCCGCCGCCGAGACCGGCGGTGATGAAGACCATGTCCGAGTCGCGGAGGGCCTCGGCGATCTTCTCGCTGTCCTCCTCGGCCGCCCGCTGCCCGATCGCCGCGTCGCCACCCGCGCCGAGGCCCCGGGTGATCTTGTCGCCGATCCGGATCTTGTGCGGCGCGTCGCTCTGGAGGAGCGCCTGAGCGTCGGTGTTGCACGCGATGAACTCGACGCCCATCATCTCGGCCCGGATCATCCGGTTGACGGCGTTGCTGCCACCGCCGCCAACGCCGATCACTCGGATCAGGGCGAAGTTCTCGGAATCCGAACGCAGGGGCATCGCCTCTCCTCCGGGTGCGCGGGCGAGTGGTGTGGTGTCGCTGGCAGGTGGCGTCGCTGTGGCACGCTCCGGACGCCGTCTCCCCTCGAGGGTTCGGCCGAGTATAGCGCCGGACCCGGCCGAGCGGCACCCCCGAAGTGCCCGGCGGCGAAGCGCGCGAGCCCCTGCCCGCCCGCCGGAGGTGGTGCCGGGACGCACCGCCGGTCGGTCGACGCCGCTACCCGGGCGGGAGCGGGACGCCGACGGACGGCGGTCGTCACCGTCCTACGGGAAGATGCTCCGCAGGGCGTCGCGGATCCGGCCGAGACCGCCCATCGCCGGCGCGGACTCGTAGCGAGCCGGCTCGCCGGACCCGAGGCCGGCGGCCCCCCAGGCCAGCAGGCCGACGGCCGTCGAGTAGGCCGGGTTGAGGATGCTGTCGACCAGCCCGCCGAGGCCGGAGGGACCGGCGATCCGGACGGGCATCTGGAGGACGTCGCGCCCGAGCTCGGCGGCGCCGGCGAGCTGCGCCGCCCCGCCGGTCAGGATGATCCCGGCGGGGAGCATGCTC
>JAPVSP010000475.1:0-1533 GCA_047519685.1 Chloroflexota bacterium | reverse complement strand
TCTGCTCCGAGCATGTCAACGCCACCCGTGCACCAGCAGCGCCGCCGAGTCGTCGCGCCCGAACCCAGATCCGCCGCCCGTCATGAGGATCCGTCGATCCCGAAGCTTCATGGCCTCTCCTCTCGAGACACTGGTATCTCGGGGATACTAGATGGCCACAGTATGACAGGTATCCTTCGGATATGCAAAACACCTCAGAGCTACCCTGGGTGGTGAGGGACGAGCCCTCAGGCTCGTCGACACTGGGGCAACCTGAGCGGGGAACGGCGCGGTCGGTCAACACGACCAACGGCACTAGGCAGATAGGGCCCGGTCGGTCGAATCTCCGGCCATCCGGGGAGGGGAGCGAGGACCCGCCTGACGCCGGGGGCCGCCAGGGACCGCACCGTGCCAGCGGAACGGGCCACGCAGCGCGTCCGAAGGGGGAGGGGTGGCCTCAAGCTTGCTGGGGCTCGACCGTCGTGATCGGCCTCGTGGCAGCCGCGTTCCCAGCATCGACAGCCTGTCCCTGTTCTGGCGCGTCTTCCTCATCAACGCGGCGATCCTCGTCGCGGCAGGCCTCGGCGTCGAGTTCTTGTTGCCCCTGCCCGACAAGCTGGACCTCGTCGATGTGGTGGACGTGTCCATCGCGCTGCTGGCGATGCTGATCGCCAACGGCCTCCTTCGCGCGAGGCTGTTCCGGCCGCTGGAGCGACTCGCAGAGCAGATGGAGACGACGGACGTGCTCCGCGGTGGCCAGCGGCTGCCGATCGAGGGCGTAGCCGAGGTCGCGAAGCTCGAGCGCGCATTCAACGAGATGATCGAGCGGCTCGAGCAGGAGCGGCGGGAAGCCGGCGCCTACACGCTCAGGGCGCAGGAGGACGAGCGCAAGCGGCTGGCACGTGGCCTGCACGACGAGGTCGCCCAGTCGATGACAGCCGTCCTGCTGCAGCTCAAGCACCTCCTCCCTGCCGCGAGCCCCGACCAGCGTGCAGGATTGGCGTCGGCACAGGAGGTGGTCAAGCAGAGCCTCGAGGACGTACGCCGCATCGCCCAGGAACTGCGCCCGGAGCTGCTCGACGACCTCGGGCTCGTCAGCGCGCTCACGCACCTCGCGAACACCGTCGAGGAAACCGCGCACATCCGGGTGAACCGGCGCCTCGAGGCCGACCTGCCGTCGCTCGACCCGGAGATCGAGCTCGTCCTCTACCGCGTCGCGCAGGAGAGCCTGACGAACGTCGTCCGCCATGCCGAGGCGAGCGAGGCGACGCTCTCGCTCGCACGCGACGACGGAGGCATCGTCCTGCAGGTGATCGACGACGGGAAGGGACTCGACCCGACGCAGCCGGAAGGCGGCGGCCTGCGCGGGATCAGGGAGCGCGCCCTGATCGTCGGCGGAGCGGTCTCCATCCAGCCCGGACCCGCCGGCGGAGTCGAGGTGCGCCTCGAGATTCCGGCAGGGACGGACTGAGAGCGACGATGTCGATCCCGCACGTCACGAGGATCCTGATCGCCGACGACCACAGCCTCGTCCGCGACGGGCTGAAGCGCGTC
>JAPVSP010000474.1:0-2918 GCA_047519685.1 Chloroflexota bacterium | reverse complement strand
GGCCGGGAACCGGCGTCGAAACGCCCATCCCACTAGTCCATTCGTCCGGTTCCGCGGTACCCTTCGGTCCGCAATCATCACCCCGCACGCCGGGGATCCGGCGTCGGGACTGCGACCTCGAGGTCCGGCGTGAACATCGACGAGCATCACGTCGCACTGCCGAAGCTGTACGGGGCTCCGGCGTATGGGCGGCCGCCGCGTCCGGTCGGATCGACCGATCGTCCGGTCGACCTCGACGACCTCCCGCTCGAGGCCTTCCGGACGGACGAGGACCTGGCGCTGCTCGGATCGAGCGGTCCCACCCCGCCCGACGGCAGGTCGAACGGCTCCGGCCCGGGCGGTGGCGGCGGAGGGATCGCCGAGCGGGAGCGAGGGCCATCCCCGCGCCTGGAGCCCCGTCCGTTCAGCCTGCGCTCGCTGAGCCGCTTCCTGTCCGGGGATCGCTAGCGGCCCAGGCGTCGCGATCCTCCGGCGGCTCGCGATGGGTCCGCGTGCCGCGGACGCCTCCAGCCGAGGTGATACCTAGACATCGGGCCACAAATGGCGTAGATATCTAGGGATGAGTCAGCCGGATACCAGCGAGCGCGACACCACCGAACGCGACGCCACCCTGCGCATCGGTCAGGCCGCCGAGCTGCTCGGGGTCGCCGTCGAGACGCTCCGGCGATGGGCCGAGGATGGGCGGCTCGCCACGGTGCGGAGCCGGGGCGGCCAGCGCCTGGTCCCGATCCCGGAGATCAGCCGGCTGCTCGCCGAGCGGCGCCGGGCGACCACCGAGCGGCCGATCGTCGCGCAGTCGGCCCGCAATCGGTTCGCCGGCGTCGTCACGCGGATCGAGCGCGACGGCGTGGCGGCGACCGTCGAGGTCGTCGCCGGGCCCCATCGGCTGCTCTCGCTGATGACCCGTGAGGCGGTCGACGAGCTCGGGCTCAGGATCGGCGACGAGGCGATCTGCGTGGTCAAGGCCACCCAGGTCATCGTCGAGGTGCCGCGGTGAGAGCGCCTCGGGCGCTCGTCGCATCCCTGCTCGCGGTCCTCGTCGCGGGCTGCGCGGTGAACGGCGCGGCAGGACCCGGCTCGCCGACGCCCGGCAGCGGCGAGCGGGTCACCCTGACGGTGTTCGCGGCCGCGTCGCTCAAGGACGCGTTCGAGGATGTCCGGACGGCGTATGCGGGCGTCGCCCCGGCGACGACCCTGGAGCTGTCCTTCGGCGCGTCAAGCGCGCTGCGCGCCCAGATCGAGCAGGGGGCCCCGGCCGACGTCTTCGCCTCGGCCGACACCACCCAGCCCGCCGCCCTGGTCGCGTCCGGCCTGACCGACGGCCCGGTCCGACCGTTCGCCGCGAACACCCTGGTCATCGTCGTCCCGTCGGACGACCCGGCCGGCATCCACGGCGCGGCGGATCTCGCCCGGCCGGGGGTGCGGGTCGTCGCCGCGGGTCCCGGGGTCCCCATCTCGGCCTACGCCGATCGGGCCATCGCGGCTCTCGCGGCCGAGCCGGGCTACCCATCGGACTTCGCGACGAGGGTCGCGGCGAACGTCGTGTCCCGCGAGGAGGACGTCCGTGCCGTCCTGGCGAAGGTCGAGCTCGGCGAGGCGGACGCGGCGCTCGTCTACGCGACCGACGCGGCCGCTTCGCCGCGGGTGCGCTCGATCGCCCTGCCCACCGAGGCGCGCGTCCGGGCGACCTACGGGGCGGTCGTGGTCAAGGGGAGCCGCCAGCCGGCGGCGGCGCGGGCGTTCCTCGACTGGCTGACCGGGGCCGAGGGGCGTTCGGTGCTGGAGCGCGCGGGCTTCCTGGCGCCGTGAGCCGGTCTCGCGTCGGGCAGCCGCCCGGCAGCCCGACGGCCGGGACGGGCGCGGCGGTCCTCCTCCTCCTGTTCCTCGGGCTGCCGGTCGCCGTGCTGCTCGCCCGGGCGGTCCTGCTCGAGGGCGGCTTCGGCTCGATGCTCGTGGACGAATCGGTCCGGCAGGCGCTCGTCGTGAGCCTGGTGACGACGGCGATCAGCCTGCTCCTGACCCTCCTGCTCGGGACCCCGCTGGCCTACGCGCTCGCGGTCGGGGCGCTGCCGGCGGGGCGGCTGATCGAGACCGTGGTCGACCTGCCGATCGTGCTGCCGCCCTCGGTCGCTGGCCTGGCCCTGCTCCTGCTGCTCGGGCGTCGGGGTGCGCTCGGCCCGCTGCTGGATCCGCTCGGGCTCGACATCGCCTTCACGACGGTCGCCGTGATCCTCGCCCAGCTGTTCGTGTCGGTGCCGCTCTACGTGCGCTCGGCCCGGAGCGGCTTCCGGAGCGTCGGTCGCGAGGTCGTCGAGACGGCGAGGGTCGATGGGGCCGGGGACTGGGCGGTCTTCCGGCGGGTGATGCTGCCGCTCAGCGCCTCCGCGCTCGGTTCCGGCGCGGTCCTCGCCTGGGTCCGCGCGCTCGGGGAATTCGGCGCGACGATCATGTTCGCCGGCAACCTCGAGGGTCGGACGCAGACGCTGCCGCTGCTGGTCTACTCGGCGTTCCAGTCGACCAGCCTGGGTCGGGCGATCGCGACGGCCTCCGTGCTGGTCGTCGCCGCGCTGGTCGTCCTGCTGGCGGTCCGCTGGGTCGCGGCGCGGTCGGGTGGCGCCCGACCGGCGACCTCGCTCGAGCCGCTCGCGGAAGGCTGACGGCCCTCGTCGCCGGGGCTGGCCGGGGTGTAGCATCGTCGCCCGGCGGGGGAGTAGCTCAATCGGTCAGAGCATCCGCCTTATACGCGGCTGGTTCCTGGTTCGAGTCCAGGCTCCCCTACCACATCCTCCGGTGGTCGAACCTGGGCACTTGCCGCCTCGGCGAGCGGATGGCCATGGAAGCCGCACAGGCGGAACCGCTCGTCGTTCTCCTCCCCGCAGGTGGACAGCGTGCCATGGCGACAGGCGACTCTCGGCTGG
>JAPVSP010000473.1:0-11102 GCA_047519685.1 Chloroflexota bacterium | reverse complement strand
GGCGACGACGATCCGCCCGCCACGCGGGTCGAACTCGCGCACGACCGCCGCCACGTTCGGGATATCCAGCTCGCCGAGCGGGCCGCCGCGGACGACGAAGACCTCGGCGGCCCCCGCCCGGTAGATGTCGGAGACCGACCCGAGCACGGTCCCATCGAGCGCGGTCACCGGCGTCCCGACGACCTCGTGCCACCAGACCTCGCCGGGCGCGAGGTCGGCGGGCGCGACGTCGACCTCGAGGTAGATCTCCTGGAGTCGCTCGGCGGCCGCCCGGTCGCGCACCTCGCGGAAGCGCAGCCACCAGCCGGGGCCGTCGGCGACGGGGCGGCCCTCGGCGACCGTCAGCGGCTCGTCCGAGCCTTCCGGATGGAGCACCGCGCCCCGCGCGAACCGCTCCTCGGGCCGGTCCGTGAGGACCTCGACACGCAGCCGGCCACGAAGGGCGTGAACGGCCCGCACGAGGCCGACGACGAGCCGTGGATCGCTCAGACGATCTCCAGCGTGACGGCCTCACCCTCGCGCGCCGCCATCACCTTCAGCAGGGTTCGCAGGGCCTTCGCGACGCTGCCGTTGCGGCCGATGACCTTGCCCATGTCGTCCTCCGCGACGTGGAGCTCGAGGACGGTCCCGTCCGGCTCGCGTACCACCTCGACGGTCACCGCGTCAGGGTCGTCGACCAGGGACTTCGCGACGTATTCGACCAGGTCCTTGGCGGCCACGGCTACGTCCCAGCCTTCACGATGCCGGCGCGCTCGAGGAGCCGGGCGACCGTCTCCGAAGGCCGGGCGCCCTTGGCGAGCCAGTCCCGCGCCTTCGCCTCGTCGATGACCAGCTCGACTGGATCCATCCGCGGGTTGTAGTGCCCGATGGTGTCGATCGCTCGACCATCGCGCGGGCCGCGCCCGTCGGCCACCACGACTCGATAGGCCGGCTGCTTCGTCGCGCCGACGCGGGTCAACCGGATACGGACTGCCATGTGCTGTTCGTTCCCTCCTTGGAGATGCGGCCGGAGTGTAGCGGTTAGGGCGTGTCGAGGATGAGGAGGCCGTGGCTGCGCTGGAGGTCGCCGTCGCGGGTCGCGACCCCGACGACCACGCCCAGCGGCGCGACGTACGGCGCGACGTCCGTCTGGTACTTCGTCTTCTCGGCCGCCGGCATGCCCGCGACGAGGAGATCCCGGACGGCCGCGACGTCGACCCAGACGAGCTTGTGATGCGTCGCCCCGGCCCGATCCAGGGCCGACCGGAAGCCCGCGACGTCGGCGAGCGACGAGCCCGGCCTGGTGTCGAGCACGGCCTTCACGAACGCTGGATCGAGCCCGACGGCCACGACCCCGTCCGTGATCGCCCAGCTGACGGACAGCCGTTCGGTCGGGGAGCCTGCCGGCAGGTCCTGCGTCCCGAGCGCGCGGAGCGACCTCGCCAGGCCCGACAGGTCGATGGTGGTGATCGTGGTCCCGGCGTACGCCTCGTCGCGCGGGGCGAGGCCGGCGACCGTCGCCAGGTTCCGGAGCTCGCGGGCGAGCGTGCGAGCCGCCTCGGCGTCGGCCGGGATGGCGACCGCGCCAGGCAGCGCCCGGTCGTCGACCTTCAGGACGACCGCTCCGGCCTCGCCGACCCAGCCCACGAGCCCGTGGAGCCCGCCGACGGGCTGGAGCGCCTTGTCGATGTCGACCTGCCGGGTCGCGCCGTTGGGCGCGCTGGCGATCGCGCCGAGGATCGCCTTCCCAAGGTCGTGAGCCTCGGCGAGACCGATGGTGGAGGCGGGCAGGCGAGCCGGCAGCCGGCTAGCGCCGTCGGTGACGGAGACGCCGGCGAGCGTCCCCGGCGTCGACCCATCGACGACGAGCGCGTCCGATTCGGCACGGAGCGACCCGGCGGACCACGCCGGCAGGAGCGCCAGCAGGTCCTTCGGCGGCTCGGGCAGGCTCGAGGGGATCGCGAGCCGACCGAGCAGGTCGGCGTAGCCCGCGACATGGACGTAGGCGGTCGCCAGGCTGTCGTGGTCGAGCGCGGCCATGGCCGCCCGGAACCCGGCATCGCTCGCCAGGCCGTTCGCCCCGTTCCGCTCCAGCGCCGCACGGACGGACGCCTCGTCCCCGACGAGCAGGACCCCGGCCGGAGCGGCCGCCGCGATGGTCTCGCCGTCCGCCGCGGCCAGCAGGAGCTCCGTCCCGCCCGACCCGCTCGCCGTGACCGTCGCGCCGGCCTGCTCCGCGGTCGTCCTGAACCAGGCGAGCGCCTTCGTCGCATCGGTGGCGGTCGCGATCATGAGGACCGGCGGCATCCGTCTCCCGGATGTGCCGGTCAGGTCCGCGGGCGCCCGCAGGGCGACGCCGAGCTGGCCGCCGAACCACGGCGCGATGTCGGCGCTGTAGGTCTGCTTCCCCTTCGTCGCACTGGACAGCAGCCGGTCGTAGACCTCGGCGAGCTTGCGCTCCAGGAGCGAGCGATCGCTGAAGCCGGGGAAGGCCGACAGGAACGCGGCGAGCTTGTCGCGCTGGTCGCCGGGAAGATCGGCCCGCAGCTCGCCGTAGACGAGGGCATCGGTCGGCGCCCAGCCGGCGACCGCCGACGCGTCCCGGGCGCCGGTGAGGAGGACGGCGCCGGCGACGGTCGACGTGACCAGCAGCGCGACGACGACGATCGCGATCGGCCAGCGCCAGCGACCGCGGGCGCGGGCCGTCCCGCCGGTCGTCGCGCCGGACCGCGCGACGGGCTGTGTGGGCGCGGGTGCCGGTGGGACCTCCTGGATCTCGGAGGTGGGCCGTACCTCGGGTGTGGCGTGGTCGGTCATGACGATGACCCCCTGTCAGCGCCGGCCGAGCATGCCGCCGAGCGCCGCTCGACGACCGCCGGCCCCGGACAGCTGCTTCATCAGCCGCTGCATGTCGGTGAACTGCTTGACCAGGCGGTTCACGTCGGGCAGGCTCGTGCCCGAGCCGGTCGCGATCCGGCGCCGCCGCGAGCCATTGAGGATCGCCGGGTCCCGTCGCTCCGCCGGCGTCATGGAGCGGATGATCGCCTCGACCCGGCGCAGCTCCCCGCGATCGACGGCGTCCTGGGCCTCCTTGGCCATGCCGCCCAGGCCCGGGATCATCGACATCAGCTGGCCCATCGGTCCCATCTTCTGGACCTGCTGGAGCTGCTCGAGCATGTCCTCGAGCGTGAAGCTGGCCTTCCGGAGCTTCTCCTCCATCCTGGCGGCCTGCCTGGCGTCGACGACCTCCTGCGCCCGTTCGACGAGGCTGAGGATGTCGCCCATCCCCAGGATCCGCCCGGCGAGCCGGTCGGGATGGAAGACCTCGAGGGCGTCGGCCTTCTCGCCGGTCCCGAGGAACTTGACCGGCAGGCCCGTGACGGCGCCGATCGAGAGCGCGGCGCCGCCGCGCGCGTCGCCGTCGATCTTCGTCAGGACGAGGCCGGTGAGCGGCACCGCCGCCGCGAACGCCGTCGCCACGGCGACCGCCTCCTGGCCGGTCATCGCGTCGACGACCAGCAGGCTCTCGACCGGGCGGATGGCCCGGGCGACGTCGGCGATCTCCGCCATGAGGGCCTCGTCGATGGTGAGGCGGCCGGCGGTGTCGACGATGACGACGTCGCGCGCCGCCCGTCGGGCGGCGTCCATCCCGCCGCGGACGATGTCCACGACGGCCGTCCTGGCGGTCGATCGGTGCACCGGCAGGTCGAGCGCGCGACCCAGCGACTCGAGCTGATCGGCGGCCGCGGGCCGGTACGGGTCGGCGGCGACCAGGATCGGCCGACGGCCGAGCCGGACCACATGGCGGGCGAGCTTGGCGGCGGTCGTCGTCTTGCCCGAGCCCTGGAGGCCGGCCAGGAGCACGACGGCCGGTGCGCCCGACAGATGGAACGTCCGATCGCCCGCCGATAGCAGGGCCGTCAGCTCGTCATTGACGATCTTCACCACCTGCTGGCCGGCGGTCAGGCTTTCGAGGACCGAGGCGCCGATCGCCCGCTCCCGGACCCGGGCCGTGAAGTCCTTGACGACCTTGTAGTTGACGTCGGCCTCGAGCAGCGCCAGACGGACCTCGCGCATGGCGACCTCGACGTCGGCCTCGCTGATGCGGCCGCGTCCGGTCAGGTCGGAGAGCGTCCGTCGGAGACGCTCGCTCAGGGTGTCGAACACGGGCCGGGTCGGGACTCCTCGTGGATGGCGGCCGCGTCGTCGGCGCGGGCCGGGCGGTGCGCGGGTTCTGGCGCGACCGAAGCGCGGCGAGTGTAGCCCATCGACCGCCTGCTCACCCCGGGCCGATCTTCCCGATCCCGCCGGCAAGATGGCCGGCCTGCCGGCGCTCAGGCGAAGAGCGCCGCCACGAATGCCTGGGGATCGAACGGGAGGAGGTCGCCGACCCGCTCGCCGACCCCGACGAACCGGACCGGCACCCTGAGGGCTCCCTCGATCGCGAACACGATGCCGCCCTTCGCGGTCGAATCGAGCTTGGTCAGGACGATGCCCGTCAGGCCGACCGCCTCGTGGAAGGCCCTGGCCTGCGCGAGCCCGTTCTGACCCGTCGTGGCATCGAGGACGAAGAGCGTCTCCGGACGGGCGCCCGGGAGCCGTTTGTCCACGATCCGGCGGACCTTCGCGAGCTCGTCCATCAGGTGCGACTTCGTGTGCAGGCGGCCCGCGGTGTCGGCGATGACGACGTCGGCGCCACGGGCGATCGCGGCATCGAGCGCGTCATAGACGACGGCCCCGGGGTCGGCACCCGGACGGTGGGCGACGATCTCCGCTCCGGCCCGACGCGCCCACTCGGCGAGCTGCTCGATCGCGGCCGCCCGGAAGGTGTCGCCGGCGGCGAGCACGACGCGCTCGCCTTCCGCGCGGTAGCGCGAGGCGAGCTTGCCGATGGTCGTCGTCTTGCCGGTCCCGTTCACCCCGACCACCAGGATGACGGCCGGGCCACCGCCGGTCGCCGGCTGCGGTCGCCAGCCCGGCTCTCGCGGGACGAGGAGCGCGGCAAGCTCGGCCCGCACGGCCGCCTCGGCTCCCTCGGGGTCCCGACGGCGCCGGGCGCGCTCCACCACGTCCATCGCGAGCGCCCCGCCGACGTCGCCGGCGACGAGCGTCTCCTCGACGTCGTCCCAGTCGGGACCGCCCGTTCCGCCGCCGAGGAAGCCGCGCAGCCGCGACATGAAGCCGAGGCGGCTCTTCTGGAGCCCGGCCGACAGGTCGTCGGAGGCAGCGGCCGCTTCCGGCCCGATCGGCTGGGGCTCGGGCTCCGCCGGCTCGGGCTCGGGCGGCCCGGGGCGCTCGGGCTCCGCCGGCTCGGGCTCCGCCGGCTCGGGCTCCGCCGGCTCGGGCTCCGCCGGCTCGGGCTCCGCCGGCTCGGGCTCGGTCGGCTCGGGCCATGGCTCGATGCCCGGCTCGGCGGGCTCGTAGTCAGGTTCGGCGGGCTCGAAGAAGGGCTCGGATCCGGGCAGGTATGCCGGCTCCGGCATCGGCTCGAAGCCCGGGCCACGCTCCGGCTCGATCATCCCGACCGTCATCCGCCCTTCGGGCACCTCGGCCGAGGCGACCGTCGCCGGGGTCTCGGTCGCCTGGTCGGCGGTCGCCTCCTCGGTGCCCGAGGACGCCCCCGCCTGTCGCCGTCGCCAGAAGAGCATCCGCGGTCTCCTACCCCGCCGAGACCGCCTCGCCACGGCGGGCGTCGTCGGCGATGGCCTGGGCCTCCTCGATCCGGAGGCTGATGACGCGGCTGACCGAGTCGTCGCCGACCGTCACGCCATAGAGCGCGTCGGCCGACTCGATGGTGCCGCGGTTGTGGGTGATGACGATGAACTGGGTCCGCTCGGCGAGGCCTCGCAGCGCCTCGGTGAATCGTCCCACGTTCGCCTCGTCGAGGGCGGCATCGACCTCGTCGAGCACGCAGAAGGGCACCGGCCGGACCTCGAGCATCGAGAACAGGAGTGCCACGGCGGTGAGCGCCCGCTCCCCACCCGAGAGCATCGCCAGCGGTTGCGCCCGCTTCCCGGGGGGCCGGGCGACGATCTCGACCCCGCTGGCGGCCAGGTCCGCCGGCTCGGTGAGCGTCAGGCGGGCGAACCCCCCGCCGAAGAGCTGCTGGAAGCGCCGGTCGAAGGCGGCCTCGAGCGCACGGAAGGTCGTCCGGAACTGCTCGGCGATGAGCCCATCGAGCTCCTCGATCAGGGCGCGGGTCCTGCCGATCGCCTGCCGCAGGTCCTGAGCCTGGCGCTCGAGCGACTCGAGCCGCGCCTTGAGCGCTGCATACTCCTCGACCGCGAACGGGTTGGCCGCGCCAAGCTCGTGGTAGCGCCGTCGGAGCACGGCGAGCCGGCCCGATGAGGGCGGCTCCGCCGGCGGCGATGCCCGGGCCCAGACCGGCGCGACCGCCGCGAGGAGGTCCTCGAGACGCGCCGCCTCGTCGAGCTCGTCGGCGCCGCCCGCGGCGATGGCATCGTCGAGGTCCGCCACGAGCGGCGCCGGGTCCAGCCCGGCGGCCTCGGCGAGACGGCGCAGCCCGGGCTCGCCCAGTCCGGCGAGCTCGACCAGGACACCCTCGCGGACGGCATCGAGGGCGAGTCGGGCCTCGAGATCGGTGACGTCGGCCGACCGGAGCCGCTCGTCGGCCGACCGGAGCCGCTCGCGACAGGCCGCGGCCTCACCTTCGGCGGCCGTCAATCGAGTCCGGTCGACGCTGTCGGCAGCCTGCAGCTCGTCGAGGGCCGCACGGCCGCGGGCCTCCCGCTCCGTCGCCGCCATCAGCTCCGCGTTCAGCGTCTCGAGCTCCACGGCCGCGCCCCGTTCCGCGTCGGCGAGGGCAGCGAGGTCGCGACCCACTCGGGTGATCCGATCCTCGTCCAGGGCGACGCCCGCCTCGGCGCGCGAGCGCCGGGCATCGGCCTCGCGACGGCCTGCCTCGAGACCCGCCGCGATGGCCGCGAGTCGGTCGCGCCGGGCGCGGAGCTCGAGCGCCCGAGCCTCCCACGTCGCGGTCGCGCCGGGTCGTGGGTGCGCCTCGTCGAGGACGGTCCCGGCGGGAGTCCCGGCGTCGCGCGATGGCCCGGCCCCTTCCAGCGCCCGGAGCGACTCCGCGGCTCGGGCCGCCTCCCCTTCGAGCCGCGCCGCCTGCGCCTCGTTCCAGGCGGCCTCGCGGGCCGCGGCCTCGACGTCGCGCGCCACCGCTCGTTCCACCTCCTCGGCGCGCCGTCGCGCGACGGTCACCTCGCTCTCGTCCGCCCGGGCCGAGCGAAGCGCCTCCCGGGCTGCGGTGGCCAAGGCGCCGGCCGCCTCCGCTCCGGCTCGGAGGGCCGCCAGCTCCTCCGCCTTCGCCGCCGCCTCCGCGGACAGCCGGGCCAGCTCGGCCCGTCGCTCGAGCGTCGGATCGGGTCGGCCGATCGCGACGCTGAGCGGCCCGACGACCGCCGACCCGTCGCGCGCGACCGCGGCCCAGCCGGGCGGGAGCGCCGCCTGGAGCTCGAGCGCGGCCGCGAGGTCCGGCAGCCAGACCACTCGCTCCAGCAGACGGGTGGCCGCGCCCACCGGGTCCCGCCGCACCGCCCCGACCAGGTGTCCCCCGCCCAGGGCCGCCGCTCGATCGAGCACGCCGCGAGCGCGGTCCCCGACGCCCCCGGGCCCGCGCTCGGCGAGCCGCTCACCGACCACGAGGAGCCCACGCTCCGAGGCGAGCGCCGTGACCGCCTCCCGGTGAACCAGGTACGCGCGAGCCGCCTCGCCGAGCGCGGCCTCCACCGCGGCCCGGAGGGTGGGATCGACCTGCAGACCGTCGTCGAGACGTCGCCCGCCGCGGCCGCGAGCCGCCCGGGCGATGCCGCGCCCCTCCTCCTCGGCCAGCCGCGCCTCCAGCGCGGCGACGCGTCCCCCGAGCGCGGCAAGGGTCTCCGCGGCGGCCGACGCCAGCTGGGTCTGGGCGGTCCGCGCCACCTCCAGCTCGTCGCCCTCGATCCGCGCGCGCTCCCGGGCCGCGACCGCCGCCGTCTCCGCCGCCGCCGCGGCCGCGAGCGCCGAACGGGCGTCGACGAGGCGGGCCTCGAGCTCGGCCAGGCGACCCGCCACCACCACCGCTCGCTCCCGCTCCTCCGCCGCGCGCCGCTCCGCCTCGCGCAGCCGCCGCTGCGCGGTCTCCAGCTCGGCCTGGCGCGCGACCTCGGCCCGCCGCACCGCCGCAAGCTCCTGACCGCGCGCCTGATGCGCCGCGCGCAGTGTGGCCAGCTCGGCGAGGGCATCGGCCAGGGCCCGCTCCGCCTCGGAGAGGGCGGCCTCCGTCTCATGGTCCCGCGGCGGCGCGGGGACGGCCAGCTCTCGGCGACGGGTCGCCAGGTCGGCCTCCGCCGTGGATCGCTCGTCGACGAGGCGCTGCCGGTCGCGGGCCATCCCGGCGAGGGCGGAAGCCAGCCTCGCCTCGCGCAGCTGGAGGGCCGTCAGCTCCGCGCGCGCCGTGTCGTACGCCGTCCGGCGCTCGGACTCGAGGGCGGCCCTGGCCCCGAGCTCCCCCGTGATGATCGCCACGGCCCCCTCGGCTGTCCCGAGCGCGGCCATCGCCCGGTCCGCGTCGGCCCGAGCCGCCTCGCGCGCCGTCGTCGCCGCGGCGACCCGGCGCGCCGTCTCGTGCCATCGGGCATGGGCGGTCAGGACGAGCGCGGCCGCGAGCTCCTCGCCCGCCCCGAGGCGGGTCGTCTGCTGCTCGGCCTGGGCGGCCAGGCGCCGGGCCTGCGGCCGCAGCTCCGCCAGGATGTCGTCGACCCGCGCCAGGTTGGCCTCGGACTCGACGAGCTGCTCCTCGGCCCGTCGGCGGCGTCGCTCGTGACGCCGCACGCCAGCCACCTCCTCGAAGAGCGGGCGCCGCTCCTCGGGACGGAGGGCGAGCGCCTGGTCCACCATGCCCTGACCGATGAACAGGAATGCATTGTCGGCCAGGTTCGCCGCGTCCAGCAGGTCCACGAGGTCGCGGAGCCGCACCCGCTGCCGGTTCAGGAGGTAGTCGTTCTCGCCCGACCGGTAGAGGCGGCGGCCGAGCTCGAGCACGGCGAAGTCGATGGGCAGCAGACCGTCGCCGTTGTCCAGGACGAGCGTGACATCGGCCATCCCGAGGGCGGCCCGTCGCTCGGACCCGGCGAAGATCACGTCCTCCGACTTCCGGATGCGGAGCGAGCGGCCCTGCTCGCCGAAGGCCCAGCGGAGGGCGTCGGCGAGGTTGCTCTTGCCGGAGCCGTTGGGGCCGACGATGGCGCTGATCCCGGGTCCGAACTCCACCCGCGTCCGCTCGGCGAAGGACTTGAAGCCGTGGAGACGCAGCGCGAGAAGGCGCGCGGGGGCCGTCACTCGCTCGCCTGGGTCGGTCCCGGTGGGTCCGCGGTGCGGCGCCGACCGCCTCGACGGACCCCCGTCGCGTGCGTGGGCTGGATCCCGCCCCGCGCGGGCGTCGCATCTCCCGGCCCGGCCTCGGGCGGGCGGGGCTCGACCCCGGGCCCGCCGATGGGCCCCGCCGGGCTGACGCGCGGCCCGGCGGTCTCCGTGCCCTCATCGGTCGCGCCCGGTGGACGACGAGAGCGCAGCCGCTCGAGCGCCTGCGCTGCGGCGGCCGTCTCGGCCGCCCGACGGGAGAGCCCCTCCCCGAGCCCGACGACCTGGCCCTCGACGGACACCGCGATCCGGAAGGTCCGCTCGTGGTCCGGTCCGCTCGCCGCGACCACCTCGTACGTCGGTCGGGTCCCGGTCCGCCGCTGCGTGAACTCCTGGAGCCGGCTCTTCGGGCTCTTCAGGCTCCCGGGGGAGGCGGCGGCCGCGTCGAGCGCGTCCGCGGCGAGCGTCAGCAGCCAGTCCCGGGTCGACCCGTAGCCCAGGTCCAGGTAGAGCGCGCCGACGAGCGCCTCGAAGGCCGAGGCCAGGAGCGAGGGGCGGGTCCGGCCCCCGCGCTGGCTCTCGCCCTCGCCCAGCCGGAGATGCCCGCCCAGCTCGATCCTCGCCGCCAGCTTGGCAAGGCCGACGGTGCTGACGATCGTCGCCCGCCGGGCCGACAGGAGCCCCTCGTCGTCGTCGGGGTGGCGGGCGAACAGCGCCTCCGATACGGCCAGGCTGACGACGGCGTCGCCGAGGAACTCCAGTCGCTCGTTGTGGCCGCGGACCGCCTCCGGGTGCTCGTGCAGCCAGCTGCTGTGGACGAGCGCCTGGTCCAGCAGGTCGAGATCGGCGACCGGCAGCCCCAGCCGGGCGGCGACGGCGGCCGCCGGTCGCATGGGCCTCGGGGTGCCTCGCCTACGAGGAGGAGTGCTCGTCGATGTAGTCGACGGCGTCCTGGACGGTCCGGATCTTCTCAGCGTCCTCGTCTGAGATCTCGGTCCCGAACTCCTCCTCGAGGCTCATGATGAGCTCGACCAGATCGAGGGAGTCGGCATTCAGATCGTCCACGAAGGAGGCCTCTGGGGTGACCTCGTTCTCATCGACCCCGAGCTGTTCGACGACGATCTTCTTGAGACGCTCGTACGTGGTGGACAACTGACTCCCTCCTCCGGAGCTTGGGCTATCGGCTATGCGAACGCTGGGATGCCCGACTCGCTCCGGTGGCGGCGCGTCCCGCTCGAGCCGTGGCTCGGCCCGCCTCCGTCGCGATGCGCCCCAGGACGCCGTTCATCAATCGGCGCGTCGGTTCCCCACTGTAGATGCGGGCCAGCTCGACCCATTCCGCGATGGCCACCCGGGCCGGGGTCGTCGCGGAGTGTAGCACCTCGCCGATGGCGCAACGCAGCAGGGAACGGTCGATCCGGGCCAGCTGGACGACCGGGTAGCGGGGCGCGTGACGCTCGATCAGGGCGTCGATCCCATCCCGGTCCGCGACGACGGCGGCCACGATCTCGCGAGCCAGCCCGGCGGCGTCGGGGTCGCCCTCGTGCTCGGCCAGATGACGCTCCAGGACGGCGCTCGGGGTGCGCTGGCCGAACTCGGCCTCGAACAGGGCGGCGAGCGCGAGCCGGCGGCCCGCCCGGCGCGATCGGATGCGGTCAGCTCCCGACGCCATCGACCACGACGGTGACGCTCCCGAGCCGGAGGCCGAGGAGCCGCTCGATCGTGGCCCCGACCGTCGTCCGGACCTCCCGGGCCAG
>JAPVSP010000472.1:0-4176 GCA_047519685.1 Chloroflexota bacterium | reverse complement strand
CCGAGCCGTCGCGACCCTCATCCGGCTGACCGGCGACTTCGACCTCGCCGAGGAGGCCGTCCAGGAGGCGTTCGTCGTCGCGCTCGAGCGCTGGCCCACGGACGGCATCCCCGACAACCCCGGGGCGTGGATCACGACCACGGCCCGGAACCGGGCGATCGACCGGCTCCGGCGGGTCCGTCGGCTGGCGGACCGCCACGCGACGCTCGCGCGGACCGCGGCGACCGAGGCCGAAGAGCGCGAGGCGGCACTGCTCTCCGCTGTCGAGGACGAGATGCATCCGGTGCCCGACGATCTGCTGCGGCTGATCTTCACCTGCTGCCATCCGGCGCTCGCGCCCGAGGCGCGGGTCGCGCTCACCCTCCGGACCCTCGGCGGGCTGACGACGCCCGAGATCGCCCGGGCGTTCCTCGTCCCCGAGCCGACGCTCGCCCAGCGGCTCGTCCGGGCGAAGCGGAAGATCCGCGACGCGGGCATCCCGTACCGTGTACCACCCGCGCACCTCCTGCCAGAGCGCCTCGACGCCGTGCTCCGCGTCCTGTACCTCATCTTCAACGAGGGCTACGCCGCCTCGAGCGGCGACGCGCTCGTGCGGGTGAGCCTGTGCGCTGAGGCGATCCGGCTGGCGCGGGTCCTCGCATCGCTGATGCCGGACGAGCCGGAGGTCCTGGGCCTGCTGGCGCTGCTGCTCCTCCACGACGCCCGGCGCGAGGCTCGGGTGGCGGCGGACGGTGCCCTGGTGCTGCTCGAGGCGCAGGATCGGACGAGGTGGGACCGGCGGGCCATCGACGAGGGCCGGGCGCTCCTGGAGCAGGCACTCCGCATGGCCCGGCCGGGGCCGTACCAGCTGCAGGCCGCGATCGCGGCGGTCCACGACGAGGCGCCCTCGGCCGATGCCACGGACTGGCCGGAGATCGTCGGGCTGTACGCTGCGCTCCGGCGGTTCGAGCCGTCGCCGGTCGTGGAGCTGAATCGGGCGGTGGCCGTCGCGATGGTCGAGGGACCCGAGCGTGGGCTGCAGCTGATGGACCCCCTCGCCGACGCGCTCGCCGACTACCCGTACCTGCACGCCGCCAGGGCGGACCTCCTCCGACGCCTCGGGCGGCGGGCGGAGGCGGGCGACGCGTACGAACGGGCGCTCGAGCTGGTCGCGAACGCGGCCGAGCGCCGATTCCTCGAGCGGCGTCTGGCGGCGACGCGGCGCCCGACGGAGGCCTGACCCGGCCGAGGATCGAGCGGCGGCAGGTCCGGCGCACCGTCCGGCTCGGATCGGACGATGATCGTGGGCGTCACACGGAGGGCGCGATGAGCGAGTACACGTTCCTGGCCGATCTGCGTGCGGAGGTGACGGTCCCGAAGGACGGCATCCTCAGCCGGACGATCCATGAGGACGACCGGGTCAAGGCCGTCCTGTTCGCCTTCGACGCGGGTCAGGCGTTGTCCGAGCACGCGGCCGGAACGGCGGCCGTCATCCAGATCGTCGAGGGCGAGGCCGAGCTGATGCTCGGCGGGGACAGGCACGCTGCCGGAGCGGGCTCGTTCGTCCACATGCCGGCGGGCCTCCGCCACGCGGTCGTCGCCCGGACGCCGCTCGTCATGCTCCTGCTCCTGCTCCAGGAGCCCGGCTAGGCCGTCATCCCGGGCGCTCCCTCGCATGGGGCCCTATGCTCCGGGAGGCTGCCCCGCGCCCGTCCCGGAGGTCTCGATGTCCATCGAGTTCGGCTACGGCCTCATCACCTGCGAGCGCCACCCGGACCACGATGTCGGCTGGCCAGCTCTTTATCGGGAGAGCCTGGACCTCGTCCGGCGGGCCGAGGCGCTCGGATACGCCTCGGTCTGGACGACCGAGCATCACTTCGTCGACTCCGGGTACCTGCCCTCGCCGCTCGTCCTCTCGGCCGCGTTCGCGGCGGTGACCGAGCGGGTCCGCATCGGGACCGGCGTGGTCCTCGCGCCGCTCTACCATCCGCTGTGGCTGGTCGAGGAGGCCTCGGTCGTCGACAACCTGGCCGACGGCCGCCTCATCCTGGGCATGGGCCTCGGCTGGTCGGCGATCGAGTTCGAGGCGTTCGGCGCCTCGATGAAGATGCGTGGCCGGGTGATGGGCGAGGTGCTCGACATCGTCCGGCAGGCGGGCGCCGACGAGGTCATCCGCCACCACGGCCCGCTCCTCGACGTCCCCGAGGTGGCGGTGCGCCCCCGCCCGCCGGGAGGGCGGCTCACGACGTGGATGGGCGGCGGCGCCGACGCGGCCATGCGACGCGCCGCGGGATCGGCGGACGGGATCATCGTGAACAGCGAGCTGCCGGCGTTCCGCCACCAGGTGTCCGTCGTCCGCGAGGAGCTCGAGCGGATCGGCCGGGACCCGGCCGCCTTCGAGATCGCCCTCTACCTGACCGCCGTTCCCGACGAGGGTGGCCGCGACGCCTGGTCGGAGATCGAGGCGGCCGTCCTCCACTCGGCCTGGAAGTACTCGGACATGCAGGCCGCGGCGAGCCGGGTCGGGCAGCCGCTCCCGCGCCTCGGGTCGCTCACCGAGGCCGCGGTCGCCGCGCGCCGGGCGATGACGCTGACCGGCCCCGCGGAGTCCATCGCCGAGCGCCTCGAGGCGTATCGCGAGGCCGCCGGCGGGCGGCTGCACTTCGTCGCCCGGGACTACCTGCCGGGTCTCTCGCCTGCGGGGCGCCTGGAGCTGCTCGAACGCTTCGCCCGCGAGGTGGTCCCGCTCCTCGCCTGAGGGCCGCGCGCCGGACGCGCCCCGAGTCCGGGCCGACGCTCGGCGGGCCGGCTGGGGCTCCACAGCGGCCGCCCGTTGCGCTAGGGTCCGGCCATGGATGAGGGCTTCGGACGGCCGGCGCTCGCATCGGGAGCCGTCGCGACCCGGTTGCAGGCGCTCGTGCCCGGCCTCCGAACCGCGTCCACGTACCGACCGGCGTGGCTACGCCACGACATCGTCGCCGGCCTCGTCCTCACGGCGATCCTCGTGCCGGCGGGGATGGGCTACGCCCAGGCGGCTGGCCTGCCGCCGATCGCGGGGCTGTACGCCTCGATCCTCCCGCTGCTCGCGTACGCCATCGCGGGACCGTCGCGGATCCTCGTCCTGGGGCCCGACTCCTCGCTCGTCCCGCTCATCGCAGCGGCCGTCCTGCCGCTGGCGGCCGGGGACCCGGATCGGGCGATCGGCCTCGCCGCCCTCCTCGCCCTGATGACCGGCGTGCTGGTGGCGGGCGGTGGGCTCGCCCGGCTCGGCTTCGTCACCGATCTGCTCTCGACACCGGTCCGGCAGGGCTACCTCAACGGCATCGCGCTCATCGTCATCGCCAGCCAGCTGCCGCGGGTGTTCGGGTTCACGGTCGCTGGAGCGTCGCTCGTCGATGAGCTGCGCGAGTTCGCGACCGGCCTGGCGGGTGGGCGGACGAACGTCGTCACCCTGGCGGTCGGGCTTGGCTGCCTGGCGGTGATCCTGGCCCTTCGCCGCTGGCGACCCGCGGTGCCGGGCATCCTGGCGGCGGTCGCCGGCGCCACCCTGGTCTCCGCGGTCCTCGGGCTCGCTGCCCGGGCCGGCGTGGACGTGGTGGGCCCGCTGCCGGCGGGCCTGCCGGGGTTCCGCGTGCCGCCGCTCGACCCGGCGAGCATCCTGTCGCTGCTGCCGGCGGCCGTCGGGATCGCGCTCGTCTCCGCGACGGACATGAGCGTCCTCTCACGGACCTACGCGGCCCGGGGCCGCTATCGCGTGGACCAGAACCAGGAGCTCGTCGGCCTTGGGGCCGCGAATCTCGCCGCGGGCCTGTTCGCCGGGTTCCCCGTCAGCAGCAGCGCGTCCCGGACCCCGGTCGCCGAGGCGGCCGGAGCGAAGAGCCAGCTCACGGGGGTGGTCGGGGCGATGGCGATCGCGGCGCTCCTCGTCTTCGCCCCGCGCCTGCTCGCGGACCTGCCCGTCGCTACCCTGGGCGCCGTCGTCATCGCCGCAGCGCTCTCGCTGGTCGACATCGCGACGTTCGCCCGGCTGTGGCGGGTGCGGCGATCGGAGCTCCTGCTCGGTGTCGCGAGCTTCGTCGGTGTCGCGTTCGTCGGGGTCATCGAAGGCGTCTTCTTCGCCGTCGGCCTGTCGCTCCTCGCCTTCGTCCGTCGGGCGTGGCGGCCCCACGACGCCGTCCTCGGGCGCGCCCACGGCGT
>JAPVSP010000471.1:0-1513 GCA_047519685.1 Chloroflexota bacterium | reverse complement strand
TGGGCACCTTCCTGTTGGCGCTCACGTTCTGGGACCTGTTCGAGACCGTCGTCGTGCCCCGCCCGACGCCCGGCTGGTTTCGCATCGGCCGGTACCTCGTCCTCGGCTCCTGGCGCGGTCTTCGCGCCATCCCCGATGGCCGGCCGGGCCGGTCCTATGACCGGCTGTTGGGGCTGTTCGCGCCGGCGGCGACGATCGCGCTCCTCGCCTCCTGGCTGATCGCCCTGATCGTCGGATACGGCCTCGTCCTGTACGCCCTGCGCGACGAGCTCCGGCCGGTCCCGCCCGATCTCGGCAGCACCCTGTACTTCGCGGCCACGTCCCTGCTGACCCTTGGATTCGGGGACATCGTGGCGGTCGGCGCGCCGGCTCGGATCATCATCACGATCGCCGCCATGAGCGGCCTCGGCGTCGTTGCGCTCGTCGTGACCTTCCTGTTCTCGTTGTACGGCTCCTATCAGCGCCGAGAGATCCAGGTCGTCGCTCTCCAGGCGGCGGCAGGAGCTCCGCCATCGGCCGTCGCGCTCCTCGAGACATACGCACAGCTCGATCTCGTCGGGCGTCTTCCCGAGCTGTTCCTCGAGTGGGAGCACTGGGCGGTCGAGGTCCTCGACTCGCACGTCGCTTACCCGCTCCTGGGCTTCTTTCGCTCGAGCCACGACAACCTGTCCTGGATCAGCGCCCTGGGCACAGTCCTCGATACGGCCAGTCTCGTGCTCACGACGATCGGCGGACTGCCCCGAGGGGAAGCCAAGCTGTTCAAGCGAGTGGGCACGCATCTGGTCGAGGACATCTACAACCTCGGCTTGCGCGCCGGCGATCCGACGAACCTGGATCGATCGGACTTCGACGCCGCGTGCGATCGACTCGAGGCCGCCGGATACACGCTCGCAGCCCGGAACGATGCATGGCCCGCGTTCGAGGCGGCGCGGGCGACGTACGCCCTGCGTCTGGAGGCGATGGCGCGGTACTGGGCGACGCCGGCAACATCATGGCTCGGCGATCCCGTGGCGCTCCGGTTACCGGTCCATCAGCCGGACGATCCGTAGGGCGTCAGACAGACTCACACCCGAGTCTCGGCTCATCGCCGAGTGGTGAGACTCGGTTTGGACACGATCTCGCCATCGTGACGTGCCGGACGAGCGGACCTCTCGGTCACGTCCGGGGCAGTCGGCGCCCGGCGGTGACCAGCACTCCAGCGAACTCGTACCCATCGCGAGCGCGGTCATGCCGATGTTGGTCGCGACGACGTTCATGCATCCCCACTATCTGACGGACACCAGACGGAGCGGCCCGCGGCGGCGGCCCGAGGATCCGGGGACGTGACCCGTGTCGTGCGTCAGACCTCACCGAGGAACTCGATGATCGTCTGGTTCACGACCATCGCTCGCTGGGTTGTGAGCTCGTGACCCCCGTTCGGCACGATCGCGAGCTGAGAGCTCGGGATGGCTCGGTACTGAGCGACGAAGTCTTCAAGGGTCGTCATGTCGCGATCACCGCCCATCACGAGGGT
>JAPVSP010000470.1:0-2452 GCA_047519685.1 Chloroflexota bacterium | reverse complement strand
TCGGGCTGGTGCCAGGTCGTCAGGCCGCCGAGCGTCTCGACCGAGACGATGAGCCAGAGATCCGGCTCCCGACCGGCGGCCAGGGCCTCGGCGGCCAGGCTCTCCAGCGTGTCGGCCGTGTAGCTCGGTCCGGGCCGGTCGACCTCGAGGCGGGAGAGCTCGAACCCGGGCGCGTCCGCGACCGCGAGCGCGACCATGGCGACCCGGTCCTCGACCGGCGTCACGGGCTCGCCCGCCTTCTGCCAGGGGTCCCCGGCCGGCACGAACAGGACCCGCTCGAGGCCGAGCGCCTCCCGCGCCTCCTCGGCGATCGCCAGGTGACCGATGTGGATCGGGTCGAACGTGCCGCCCAGGATCCCGAGCCTCCCGGGAACCGGCCGCCGCGGCGGCGGCGGATCCAGCGGCACCGCGTCGGGAGCGGCGGGCGTCACGCCCATCGGCTCGGCTGCCACCGTCGCGCGACCCCGGGGAGTCCCACGCCGGCCCCGACGCTCATGCCGGCTCCCATGCGCTCGGCTCCCACTCGAGCTCGAGCGGGCCGATCCGGACCGTGTCGCCCGGCTGGATGCCCGAACGTCGCAGCTCGGCGTCGATGCCGAGCCGGGCGAGGTCTCGTTGGAAGCGTGCCGCCGACTCGTCGTTGTCGAAGTCGGTCTGGGCCGCGATCCGCTCGATCCGCCGTCCGTGCAGCCGGAAGCCGCCGTCGGCGTCCCGCCCGATGCTGAAGGCGTCACCGGCGGCCTCGAGGCGATGGACGACGACGCCGGCCGGCTCCGGCGGCTCCGCGAGCTCGGCCGCCGACGGGAGCATCGTCGCCAGGCCCGCCCGCAGCGCGTCCAGACCCTCCCCGGTCTCGGCCGAGATCGCGCTGACGGCCGCGTGCTCGACCTCCAGACCACGGCGGAAGTCGGGCCACGCCGCGCGCGCCTCCGGCAGATCGAGCTTGTTGAAGGCGACGAGGGTCGGCTTCTCGAGGAGACGCGGATCGTGCGCCCCGAGCTCGTCGCGGATCACGCGGTAGTCCCAGCCCGGGTCGCGGGCCGCGCCGTCGACGACGTGGACGAGCACCCGGGTCCGCTCGACGTGGCGCAGGAACGCGTGACCGAGGCCGGCACCCTGGCTGGCGCCCTCGATGAGCCCGGGGACGTCGGCGATCGTCGGCCGACGCGGATCGTCGTCGGCGAGCTCCATGACCCCCAGGTTCGGCTCGAGCGTCGTGAAGGGGTACGGCGCGATCCTGGGCCTGGCCGCCGTCAGGGCAGCCAGCAGCGTCGACTTGCCGGCGTTCGGCAGACCGACCAGCCCGATGTCCGCGATGAGCCTGAGGTCGAGCCGCAGCCAGCGCTCCTCGCCGGGCTCGCCGCGCTGGGCGTGCCTGGGTGCCTGGTGGGTCGCCGTCGCGAAGTGCACGTTGCCCAGGCCGCCGCGCCCCGCGCGCGCGACGAGCGCCTCCTGACCGACCGCGACGAGGTCCGCCAGGAGCGCACCGGATGCGTCGTCGAAGAGCGCCGTCCCGGGTGGGACGGCAAGGTGCAGGTCCTGCCCCGCCTTGCCGTGGCGCTTGGCCCGCTCGCCGCGTCCACCCGGCTCGGCCCGGAAATGGTGCCTGTGCTGGAAGTCCCGGAGCGTCGTCTGGCCGGGGTCGACGCGGACGTAGATCGAGCCGCCGCGACCGCCGTCACCGCCGTCAGGTCCGCCCCTTGGGACGTGCGCCTCGCGACGGAAGGTCGCCGCCCCGGCCCCGCCGTCACCGGCGCGGACCCAGATCTTCACGCGGTCGAGGAACATCGGCGGCATTGTCGCACGGCCGGACGGCCACTCGGCCGGACGACCGTTCGGCCGGACGACCGTTCGGCCGGTCACGCTCGGGCCGGACCGCCGGTCAGCTCGGGCCGGACGGCCCCGCCCGACGGCCGCGGTCCTGACGACGGCCTAGAAGTAGGCCATCGGGTCGACCCGGCGGTCGATGCCGCCGGGCACCCCGCCGCGCCAGACCTCGAAGTGGAGATGCGGCCCGGTCGCCCAGCCGGTCATGCCCACGCGGCCGACGACCTGGCCGGCCGACACCTGCTGACCGGTCGCGACGAGCACCGCCGAGAGGTGGTTGTACGTCGTGTAGATGCCCGAGCCGTGCGAGACCCACACCACGTTGCCGCCGCCGAGGTTGCTCCAGCCGGCATAGATGACGGTGCCGGCCGCCGCGGCATGGACCGCGTCGCCGGCCCGGCCCTGGATGTCGACGCCGCGATGGCCGTAATGGAACGACTGCGTGACCGGGTGGCCCGGGAGGGGCCACGTGAACCGGGCGCCGGTGTAGGCCGACGGGCCCCCGCTGATGACGGAGCCCTGGCTCCGCACCGCCGGCCTGGCCGTCGGCCTGGGGGTCGGCCGGGGGGTCGGGGTCGGGATCGCGTCGCCCGTCCCGCCCGGGACGACGAGCGTCTGGCCGATG
>JAPVSP010000469.1:0-3246 GCA_047519685.1 Chloroflexota bacterium | reverse complement strand
TCGTCCAGCTCGCCGACCGGGCCGACAGCCGGGTCGAGCCGCTGTCGGGCGGGATGAAGCGTCGGTTGACGATCGCGCGGTCGCTCATCAACGAGCCCAGCCTGCTCCTCCTCGACGAGCCGACGACGGGCCTCGACCCGCAGGCGCGCCATCTCCTCTGGGACCGCCTCTACCGGCTCAAGCAGCGCGGCGTGACCCTCGTGCTGACGACCCATTACATGGACGAGGCCGAGCAGCTCTGCGATCGGCTCGTCGTCATGGACAAGGCGCGGATCGCGGCGGAGGGCTCCCCCCGCGAGCTCATCGAGCGCTACGCGACCCGCGAGGTGACGGAGCTCCGCTTCCCGGCCGAGGTCCACGAGTCCCTCGACGGCCGGCTCGACGGCCTGGCCGAGCGGATCGAGCGGCTGCCTGACCGGGTCCTCCTCTACACCGACGACGGTGAGGCCACGGCGATGGCCGTCCACGGACGGGGCCTGCGGCCCGAGACCGTCCTCGTCCGGCGGTCGACGCTCGAGGATGTCTTCCTGCGCCTGACCGGCCGGTCGCTCATCGAGTGATCCGGTGACGGCCGCGGCCCGCGTCCTCGAGTACAACGCCCGCGTCTACCGACGGACGTGGCGGGGCGGCCTCGTCTCGACGTTCCTGGCGCCCGTCCTCTTCCTCACCTCGATGGGCTTCGGCCTCGGCCACTTCGTGGACTCGGCTGGCACGGCGAGCGGACCGCTCGCTGGAGTCGGCTATGCCGCCTGGCTGGCGCCCGGACTCCTGGCCGCCCAGGCGATGCAGGCCGCCGGGTTCGCCTCCACCTACCCGATCATGGGGCGGATCGTCTGGGACCGGATCTACAGCGGGATGCTCGCGACACCGGTGACCGTCGTCGGGGTCGTCCTCGGCGAGCTCGGCTGGATCGCCGTCCGCCTGGCGATCCTGGCCGCCGCGTTCCTCGTCGTGATGGCGGGCTTCGGGCTCGTCCGCTCACCGCTCGGCGTCCTGGCGGTCCCGGCCGCCGTCCTCACCGGGCTCGCGTTCTCGGCGCCGATCGTGGCATTCACCGCGACCCAGCGGAACGACCAGGCGTTCAACGCGATCTTCCGGTTCGGGATCACGCCGCTCTTCCTGTTCTCCGGCACCTTCTTCCCGATCGAGCAGCTGCCGGCGGTCGTCCGGCCGCTGGCCTGGGTCACGCCGCTCTGGCACGGCGTGGAGCTCATCCGCGCGTGCACGCTCGACCGGGTCGACGTCGCGGCCGCGCTCATCCACGTCGCCGTGCTCGCCGCCTTCGCGGCCGGCGGCGCCCTCGTCGCGCTCCGGACGTTCCGGGTCGCGCTCGTGAAGTAGGGAGGCGGGCGGTGGTCATCGCCTCGCGGATCGTCCCGCCCGGGCTGGTCGGCCCGCGCGCCGCGCGGGTCGTCGAGCGGAACGTGATGGTCTACCGGCGGACCTGGCTGGTCATCGTGTCCGGGTTCTTCGAGCCGCTGTTCTACCTGCTCGGGATCGGCTTCGGCCTCGGGGCGCTCATCGGCAGCGTCGCCGGGCCGGACGGCCGGGCCATCCCGTACGGGGTCTTCGTGGCGCCCGGGCTGCTCGCGACGAGCGCGATGAACGGCGCCATCTACGACTCGACGATCAACGTCTACTTCAAGCTCCGGCACGCCAAGACGTACGACGCCATGCTCTCGACGCCGATGCAGGTCGGCGATGTGGCGTCCGGCGAGATCGCCTGGGCGCTCATCCGGGGCACGCTCTACGCGATCGGCTTCCTGGTCGTGGTCGTCGTCCTCGGCCTCGCCCGCTCCCCCCTGGTGCTGCTCTCCGTGCCGGCCGCCCTCCTGATCGGCTTCGCCTTCGCGGCCGTGGGGATGGCCGGCACGACCTGGATCCGGAGCTGGCAGGACTTCGACTTCGTCACGGTGCTCACGCTGCCGCTGTTCCTGTTCTCGGCGACGTTCTACCCGATCACCGCCTACCCAGATGCGCTGCGGACGATCGTCGAGCTGACCCCGCTCTATCAGGGCGTCGCCATCCTCCGTCAGCTCTCGACCGGCGCCGTCGACCCGTCGATCGTCTTCCACGTCGGATACCTGCTGGCGATGGGCCTGCTGGGGCTGGTCGTGGTGGCGCGCCGGCTCGACCGGCTGCTGCTGACGTAAGGGCGGGGACGTGGTGCCAGACGAGCCGCCCGGGGGCGTCGCGCCCGCGGAGCGGCCCCGCGGCGGCGCGGACGACGAGCTGCCGGCCCTCGTCGCCGAGGTCATCGCCTGCCGGCGCTGCCCGCGTTTGGTCGCCTGGCGAGAGCGCGTCGGGCGTGAGAAGGTCGCCCGCTTCCGTGACGAGACGTACTGGGCGCGCCCCGTGCCCGGCTTCGGCGATCCGGCGGCCCGGGTGCTCATCGTCGGGCTCGCGCCGGCGGCGCACGGCGGGAACCGGACGGGCCGCGTCTTCACCGGCGATCGCTCCGGCGACCTGCTGTGGGCCGCCCTCCACGCCACTGGCTTCGCGGACCGGCCTTCCTCGCGACGGCCCGATGACGGGCTCCGGCTGGACGGGGCGTACGTGGCGGCGGCCGTCCGCTGCGCCCCGCCGAAGAACCGGCCGACGGTCGAGGAGCGCGACGCGTGTCTGCCGTATCTCGTCCGCGAGCTCCGCCTGCTGTCCCGGACGCGGGTCATCGTGGCGCTTGGCGCGTTCGCGTGGGACGGCGTGCTCCGGGCGCTGGCCGCAGATGGGCACCTGTCGCGGCCCAAGCCGAGGTTCGGGCACGGCGCGGAGGCCCGGGTCGGGCCATACGTGCTCCTCGGCTCATTCCACCCCAGCCAGCAGAACACGTTCACCGGCCGCCTCACGCCTTCCATGCTCCAGGAGGTCTTCGGACGGGCGCGCTCGCGTGCCGAGGAGCCCGGGTCGGGCTGATCGCCTGGTCGGTCGGGCCGGGTCGGGGCATCGAGCCCGGCCGTCCGGCCGCCGCTCCCGTATCCTTTCCCGCCGTGGCGACCGAGATGGACTACTACCGCGTCCTGGGGGTGGAGCGCGGCGCGTCCGATGCCGAGATCAAGCGGGCGTTCCGGAAGCTCGCCCAGCAGTGGCACCCGGACGTCAGCCAGGATCCCGAGGCCGCGGAGCGGTTCAAGGAGATCAACGAGGCGTACCAGATCCTCTCCGACCCGCAGCGCCGGCAGGCGTACGACATGTTCGGGCGGGCCGGGGTCGGCGGCGGCTTCGGCGAGGCCGACTTCGGCTTCGGCG
>JAPVSP010000468.1:0-3087 GCA_047519685.1 Chloroflexota bacterium | reverse complement strand
CCTCGACGACGAGACGATCGACCTGCAGGTCGTGGCCACCGCGCTCACGGCCGGGGACCGGGCGGCCGCCGAGTCCCGGGGGATCGGCTACGTCGCCGGAGCGCGGGCGCGACACTGCCGAGTGGCCATCGACGGACCCACGTTCCTCGCCGCCTTCCCGCAGGTGGCCTGGCTGGTCGGCGAGGATCCGCTCGCTCGATGGCGGGGCGAGCTCGACTACTGGGTGTTCGGCGACGGGGAGCTGGGCCAGGTGATCGGGAGCGTCAACGGCGAGGGCGCGAGGCTCTTGCCCAAGGGCATCCTCGGCACCGTCCGGGTCACGCTGACGGCGACCGACCGGGGCAGGATCCGGGGCGTCCCGGAACCGGGACGCTGAGGCGCGGCGAGGCACGTACGAACGATGCTCGAGGACGACCTGCGGCGGGGTGGCAAGCGGGACCGGCTGGCCCGCTTCTACCGGGTCCTGCAGGTGCTCCAGGCGCACAGGGATTCGGGCGTCCACGTCGACGAGATCGCGCGGCGTGTCGGGATGTCGAAGCGGACCGTGTATCGCGACCTCGTGGCGCTCGAGTCGGAGATCGGCGTCGGGCTCTGGAACGACGGGCGGGGCACCTGGGGGATCGCCGGCGACGCGCTCCTGCCACCCCTCAAGCTCACCCTGTCGGAGGCCATGGCGGTCGTGCTGTCCGCCCGGCTGATGGCGCGCTATGCGGACAAGTACGACCCCGACCTGGCGGCCGCCTTCCAGAAGCTCGAGGAGGGGCTGCCGCCGGCGCTCGCCGAGCACGTCGAGCGGACCCTCGCCGTCCTCGCCACCCGCCCGCGGGACGAACGCTTCAGCCGCCACGTCCACCTGCTGACGCGGGCGTGGGCCGAGCGACGGGTGGTGACGTTCACCTATGCGCCGGGGCGGTACGAGGGCGCCGACCGGAGGCCGCGGACGGCGCGCGTCCAGCCGTACCTCATCGAGCCGTCCGTCCAGACGCACGCGCTGTACCTCATCGGGCTCGACGAGACGCGGGGCGCGATCCGGACGTTCAAGATCGAGCGGATCGTGGACCTGGCCCTCGCCCCGGACATGTTCGAGCCGCCGGATCCCACCGCGCTGGAGGCGGTCCTGCCGCGAGCCTGGGACATCATCGCGGACCAGCCGCCGGTCGAGGTCATCCTCCGCTTCCGGCCGGCCGTCGCCGCGCGGGTGCAGGAGGCGACGTGGCACCCGAGCCAGCGCGTCGAGACCGAGCCGGACGGCTCCCTTCTCTGGCGGGCGACCGTGTCGGGCACCATCGAGATCCGGCTGTGGATCCTCTCGTGGGGCGACGAGGTGGAGGTGCTCGAGCCGGCGACCCTGCGCCAGGACGTCGCGGCGACGCTCGACCGGGCGCTGGCCCGCTACGGGAGCGGGGCAGCCCACGGCGGCAGCGGGGCAGCCCACGGCGGGAGCGGGGCAGCCCGTCCATGACGTCGAGCGGTCGCCGCCACCCCTTCAGCGCGGTCAACCTCATCAGCGATCCGATCCACGGCTACGTCGAGCTGACCAAGCGGCTGAGCGCCACCGAGGCGAGGGCGGCCGGGCTCCCGCGGGAAGACGCGGCCGAGGAGGACCTGCTCGACACGGCGTGGGTCCAGCGGCTGCGCCGGATCAGCCAGCTCCAGAGCGCGCGCTGGGTGTTCCCGACCGCGGAGCACTCGCGGTTCACCCATGGCCTCGGGGTCATGCACGAGGCCGGTCTCTGGGGTCGGTCGCTCTATCCATCGCTGCGGGCAGCCATGCGGACGGTGGCGCCGCTCGAGCCGATCCCCTCGGAGGGCCTGGTCGTCGAGACGCTCCGGCTGGCCGGGCTGCTGCACGACGTCGGGCACGGGCCGTTCGCCCACTTCTTCGACGACCGGATCCTCGCCGACTTCGAGGCGCCCCCGGACTCGCGACGGGCGCCCGGGAAGCGGTTGACCCACGAGGACCTGAGCCAGCGGATCATCACCGAGGAGCTGGCCGGGCTCATCGCGGCGCTCCGCCGGGCACCCGGCTCGTCGCCCGAACGCGACGCCTTCGCCCCGACCGAGGCGGTCGACCCGGGCTGGGTCGCCTTCCTCGTCTCCAAGCCCGCCCTCGCCGACCCGTCGATGCCGCGGTGGGTCCGCTGGCTCCAGCCCCTGCTGTCCGGCGTCTTCACGGTGGACAACCTGGATTACGTGCGGCGCGATGCGTACCTGACCGGCGTATCGACGAGCCCGGTCGACGCCGAGCGGCTCCGCCGCTACACGTTCGTCTCCGAGCGTGGCCTGACGCTCTACGAGCCCGGCCTGGGCGCGCTCGAGATGTTCCTGACCGCCCGGCTGTTCATGTACCAGCACGTCTACTTCCACCGGACCGTCCGGGCCATCGACCTCGACATGGCCGAGGTCTTCGCGCCGAGCATCCGGGCGATCTTCGGCGAGGGCTCGCCGGCCGACCGGCTGGCCGACTACGCCGACCTGGACGAGTACGCCCTCCTCCACCAGGCGGCCCGCTGGGCGAGGGGCGAGTCGCTCGCCGCGCGGCCGTCTCCCGGGGACGGGCGGGTCCCGCGGGCGATCGGCGAGGCCTGGCGGGCGATCCTGCTGCGCCGACCCAGCTGGCGAGCCGAGCGCGAGATCCGCCTGGACTACGAGGTCGGTGCGCGACCGGAGGAGCCGATCCGATCGCTGGGCGAGCCGGAGCCCGGGCGGGTCGTCATCGACCTCGCGGTCGTCGACGCGCGGCCCGGCGACACGCGAGCCGATGGGCTGCTGGCGGTCGAAGGTCGGGACGGGCGACCCGGTCCGCCGATCAGCCGCAGCCTGACGCGGCTGCCCGCCTACGCGCTCATCGGCCGGCGCTACCGTCGAGCCGGTCGCTGACGCGCGCCGACATCGTCGGGAGGATCGGCGAGCGTCAGCGCCGCGTGGCGGGGCCACCGGGCGGGGCTCGACCGCGCCGCCATCGCTATCTCGGCGCCAGCCCGTCGCCCACCAGCAGGGCGCGACCCTCACCGACCGTCGAGCCCGATGGGACCGGCGAGAGGCGAGGCGGGAGCACGATCAGCGGATCGACCCGGGCGGTCTGGT
>JAPVSP010000467.1:0-12040 GCA_047519685.1 Chloroflexota bacterium | reverse complement strand
TCGATCACGAGGCCGCGACGGCGCTCGCCGCCCGGGCGTTCGGGACCGGCAACGGCCAGCTGTCCGCCTATGCCCCGGCGCCGACCCTGCCGGCCGGACCGCGCTACATGCTCGCCCACCGCGACACGGCGCAGGCGCAGCTGGTGGTCGGCGTGCCCGCGCTGCCCAGGGACCATCCGGACAGCTGGGTCCTGGGACTGATGAACGTCATCCTCGGCGACGGGATGAGCAGCCGCCTGTTCCTGACCGTCCGCGAGGAGCGGGCCCTCGCCTACGACATCAGCTCGGGGATCGTCGACTACGCGGATGCCGGAGCGCTCGAGATCTCCGCCGGCGTCGATCCGGACAACCTCGCCGACGCGCTCGGCGCCATCCTCGAGGAGCTCCGGAGGCTTCGCGACGAACCGGTCGGCGAGGAGGAGCTGGCGAAGGCCAAGTCGTACCTGGCCGGTGGCCTGGAGCTGCGGATGGATGAGACCCGGCACCTGGCGAGCTGGATCGGCAGCCAGGAGGCGCTCCACGACCGCGTCCTCACGCTCGACGAGGCGCTCGAGGAGGTGTCCGCGATCACCGCCGGCGAGGTCCGCCGGCTCGCGTCCGAGCTGTTCCGCGACGAGACCCTGCGGCTCGCCGTCGTGGCGCCGCCACGGCGGGGTCGGGCGCTCGAGCGCCGACTGCGACTGCCCGGATGACCACGGCGGCGGCCGACCGGTCGAGCGATCTGCGCCTCGCCCGCGTCCATCTCCGGATGGGCGCCCACCAGCTGGCCCGGGCCGAGCTCGAGGCGCTGGCGGGTGAGGGATCGCTCGATCCGGAGGCGCTCCTCGACCTGGCCGAGGTCCGCTGGCGGACGGGCGACCTGGCTGGCGCCGGGGTCGCCGCGCAGGCCTATCTGGGGGGCGGCGGGGAATCGGTCCTCGCGCTCGTGATCGCGGCCGAGGCCGGCGCCGCCAGCGGGCGGCCGACCGAGGCGCGGCGGCTGGCCGGCCAGGCGGTGGAGCGCGCCGCTGTCCCGCTGGAGGAGCTCTTCGCGGGCATGCCGCGGAGCGGCGTCTGGCCGATCGAGTCGGATGAGTGGCCCGAGCCGGCCGGCGAGCTCTTCCCGATCCCGCCGGGCACGGCGGCCAGGCGCGACGGAACGGTCGAAGCTGGTCGGCGGACCCAGGCCGGCGGGCGCCCGGACGACACGGCCGACCGAGCGGCGGCGGGACCGCCCCGTCCGGCCGCCGACGGGGGCCCCGCGGCCGGGTTGTGGGATGAGCCCGCTGGTGCCACCGTCGCCGAGGCCGGCGAGGATCCGACCGCGGGCGCCGGGGTGCCGGCCACGCCAGAGCCCGCCACGGAGCTGGCAGCCGCGCGGGCCGATCTGGCCGCCGGTCGCCACGGCGCCGCCGCCACGCGGCTCGCCGTGATCCTCCGCCTGGCGCCCGATCTCGCGCCGGCGGTCCTCGATGTCCTCGCCCCAGCCTCCGCGCCGCCCGGCGCCGCGCTCGGGACCCTCGAGCTCGTGCGGGGAGATGCCTTCCGGCTGGTCGGCCGCGAGGCCGATGCTCGCCGCGCCTACGCCGCGGCGTCCGCGGCGCTCGGCGGGACCGGCGAGCCCGGGTCCTGACGGGCCACCGTCGCCCTCCCGCCCTGTAGACTGCTGCCCGCGTCCCTCCGACCCATCCGCTCGCACAGGGATCATCCGTGACCGAACGAACCCTCGTCCTCGTCAAGCCCGACGCCGTCCAGCGCCTGCTCGCGGGCCGGATCATCGCCCGCTTCGAGGAGCGCGGGCTGAAGATCGTCGGGCTCAAGCTGGTCCGAGTGGACCGCGAGCTCGCCGAGCGCCACTACGCGGTGCATCGGGACAAGCCCTTCTTCGCCGGGCTGGTCGAGTTCATCACGTCGAGTCCGCTCGTGGCCGTCGTGCTCGAGGGACCCGACGCGATCGCCATGGTCCGCGCGATGGTCGGCGCGACCCGCCCGCACGAGGCCTCGCCGGGCACGATCCGCGGCGACCTCGCCGTGGAGACGGCTCAGAACCTGGTCCACGCGTCCGACGGCCCCGAGACGGCCGCCGCCGAGCTGGCGCTCTGGTTCAGACCCGACGAGCTGGTCGACTACGAGCGCGACGTCGACCGCTGGGTCCTGGCTCCCGCGGACTGACATCGGGACGGCGCCCGCCCGGCCGGGCAGGCGGGGTTGTCAGCCGGGCAGGCGGGGCCCTCAGCCGGGGTCACCAGCGCCGGGCGGCTCCTAGGGCGACGCGCCGGCCGCCGGTGAGCCGCCGGGGCTCGCCGTCGTCGTCGGGCCCGCGGAAGCGGACGGGCTGGCCGGCTCGCTCGGGCTGGCCGGAGCGGACGGCCCCGCCGAGGCGCTCGGGCTCGCCCCCGGGCCCTCCCCGGCGGCTGCCGACGGGCCGCCGAGCGCCCCGGCCGCGATCGCCGTCGCGAGGATCGCCGCGACCAGCGTCGCGCCGGCGGTGACCGCCCCTTGGTTGAGGTCCCACACCGCGCGGCCGTCCGCCCGCGCGGCGGTCAGCCTGTCGCGAGCCCCTGTCGCGGTCGAGAGGGCCCAGCTCGGTGGCCGCTCCGGACGCGAGCGGAGCCCGCCCGCGGCGGCTGCGCCCAGCGGTCCGAGACCCACGATCGCGATCCGACCATACGACGCGAGGACCGCGAGGAGCCCGAGTCGCACGAGCCAGGCGAGCGGCCCCTCGACGGATCGATCGACCAGCTCGAGCCGGGCGTCGAGGAGCGGCGAGCCGGGCCAGCCGACCGTCGCGAGCGCGACGAGGGCGAACGCGATCCCCAGGGCCGGCGAGCGCCGGGCCCAGCCGGACAGGTCGGGCAGCCAGCGCGTGCCGAAGGTCCCCTCCGCCGCGACCGCCCAGGCGACGAGCGCCGTCTTCGACACGGCGAGGCCGAGGAGCCAGAATCGGGCGGAAGCGAGGCCCGCGGGGTCGAGGATGACGAGGGCGAGGAGCGCGACGCCGGCGTCGGCGATCGTGAGGTAGGCCGTCGCGTGCGCCACGTCGTCCTGGATCCACGCCGCCACCGCTCCGAGCCCGATCGTGGCCAGCGCGAGCGCGAGGACGAGCGCGCGCTCGATCCCGACGCCGGGGGCGATGCTCGCGACGGGGCCCGCCAGCCAGTCGAGGGCGACGCTCGCCAGGGCGGCGGGCAGCCAGGCGAGCACGACCGCGACCAGCGGCAGCGGGATGGCATCGCCGAGCCTCGACGCCCAGGCGTGGAGCGGGATGGCGGCGAACCGCAGGGCGACCGCGAGCGCGACGCCGAGGTAGGCCAGCCCCACGATCGCGCTGTCCGGCGACGTCCCGGACAGCGGTGCGACGATCGCCACCCCGATGGTCGCCACGGCCGCGGCGAGGGCGACCGCCTTGAGGGACGCCGTCACGGCCGCGAGTCGAGCCGAGCCGCGATCGCCCAGGAGGCCGACGGCCAGCGCGGCCACCGAGCCGCCCAGGACCGCCCAGATGCCCGCCGTCGGATCCGGCGTGGCGAGGGCGAACCCGACGCCGAGGAGGGCCGCGAGCGCGCCGGCGGCGACGATCGCGCCACCGCCGGTCGCCGCGGCGGTGAGGCCGAGCAGCAGTCCATCGATCGACAGGACGATCACGAGCAGCCGGGCATACGGGGTCGCCACGAGCGGCATGCCCCCGATGCGCACGATCGACCCGGGCGCGATCGAGAGGCCGGCGCCGATCGCCAGCAGGAGCGCCGCGAGTCCAACGAGCCACGCGGCGGCCGGCCGGGCGCGCAGCCCGACGACGAGCGCACCGCCGGCGAGCGCCGCCAGGCAGAACGGCAGGATGCTCATCGCTCCGGGCGCTCGGCCCGTGGGATCTCCAGGTCGCCGGTCGTCGCGACAGACCGGGTCGCGAGGAGCGCGACCGCCGCACCCAGGGCGACGACGACCCCGGCGAGGGCCAGCGCCTCGAGGGCGCTCGGGGTGCCCGCCAGGCCGCTCCGGACGAGCTCGGCGCCCGTGACGAGCAGGAAGAGCCCAAGCCCCTGGCGGAGGAGGTCGCGCGTCTCCGCGAGGGGGGCGACCGCGAGGGCGATGAGCGCGAGCCCGGCCCCGACGCCGGCCGCCGGCCCCAGGCCCGGCGCCCCGAACCCGCCGACCGTCACACCGGCGACGAACCCGGCCGAGGCGGCCAGGGCCTCCGCCGGCCAGCCGATCCGCGAGCCGCGTGTCGGCGGGGCCGACCTGAGCGGGATCCCGACGAGGTAGGTGGCCAGGGCCGCCGCGACGACCCGGGCGCTGGCCGCCACGACGTCGGGCAGCGGGCTGGCGACGAGCGGGGCGAGCGCGAGGACCGCCAGGAGGCCGACGGTCGCGAGCTTGCCGTCCCGCGCCGAGACGGAGAGCACGCCCCCCGTGACGACGACGACCGCGAGGGCCACCAGCCAGGGGCTCACGGCGAGATCCCGGTGGTGAGGGCGCTCGGGGCCGGCGAAGGCGTCGCCGCGCCTGCCCGGCTGGGGCCGCCGCCGAGGAGCGCGAGCGCCCCGGGCGGCCAGTAGCGCAGCCAGGCCCGGCCCGTGATCGAGCCCAAGGGCACGGCGCCGAAGATGTCCACGAGGGCGTATTGGTCGGGTAGCACCGTCGGCTCCATCGAGTCCTGCTGGACGCGGAACGGCTGGGCGACGAAGGCCTGGATGCCGAGGAAGACGAGGACCGCCAGGATGACCGTCTCGAGCAGCTCGATGATGCAGCCCAGTGCCCGGCGACTCACAGGAGCCGCAGTATAGGGGCCGCATCGCGAGGGCCGTCAGCCGCTCGCGGCCGTCGCGCCCTCGGGGGGCTCACGGGCTCGGAGGGGCCCGGCGAGTGCATATTCCCGGAGGCGCCTGCGGGTTTGACCCTCGGAATGGCCGCGCGTTACACTCCCCGGCGGCCTGCGAGCGCCCCCGTCCCTTGCCCCTCGCAGCTCGACCCTCGCCCGTTCCCCCGATGCGTCTCGGCAGGCCTGCGCCTGCCGAGGACGGACTCTCGAGCCATCTGACAGGAGGACCCTCGAACCGCTGTGGACGCCAGTACGCTCCAGCTGATCATCCTGCCGGCGGGCGTGATCGCGATCCTGTTCGCCCTCTATCTGGCCCGCGACGTGCTGTCGCGCGACCCTGGGACCGTGGCGATGCAGGCCGTCGCAGACACGATCTTCGAGGGCGCCGTCGCCTTCATCCGGCGGCAGTACACGACGATCGCGACGCTCGCGGTCCTCGGCGCCGTGCTCCTCACCGCGCTCATCTCGGCCTTCGAGACCAAGGGCGTCGCCGACACCTCGATCTACGGGATCGACCTGGGCTGGCGGACCGGCGCGGCGTTCCTCGTCGGCGCGGCCTGCTCGATGGCCTCCGGGATCATCGGCATGTACATCAGCGTCCGCTCGAACCTGCGGACCGCCTCCGCCGCCCAGCGCAGCCTCGTCGAGGCGGTCCAGGTCGCGATGCGCGGTGGCGCCGTCTCGGGCTTCCTCGTCGTCGCGCTGTCGCTCCTGGGCGTCTACTTCATGTTCGTCGCCTTCGGCGGTCTCGACCACCCGGACGAGGCGCCGTTCCTCATCGTCGGCTACGGCTTCGGAGCGAGCTTCGTGGCGCTCTTCGCGCAGCTCGGCGGCGGCATCTACACGAAGGCCGCAGATGTCGGGTCCGACCTGGTCGGCAAGGTCGAGGCCGGCATCCCGGAGGACGATCCGCGGAACGCCGGAGTGATCGCCGACCTGGTCGGCGACAACGTGGGCGACTGCGCCGGCCGAGGCGCCGACCTCTTCGAGTCGACCGCCGCCGAGAACATCGGCGCGATGATCCTCGGCGTGGCCGTCTACACGATCGCCAAGGGCGCCGACTGGCCGAACCCCCAGGCCTGGATCTTCTTCCCGCTCGTCGTCCGCGCCTTCGGGCTCCTGTCGACGATCATCGCGATGTTCTTCATCCGTGGCCGCGAGGACGAGGACCCGATGAACATCCTGAACCGGGGCTACTGGGTGACCACGCTCCTGTCGGCCCTGGCCCTGGCGTTCGTGACCTCCACGATGATGAACACGGCCGGCCAGAGCGGCGCGAACGGGATCCCCGTCTGGGTCTACTTCTTCGGCTGCGGCGTGGTCGGGCTCGCCACGAGCATCGCCTTCGTCTACATCACCCAGTACTACACGGCCGGCTCGTGGCGGCCGGTCAAGGAGATCGCCGAGGCCTCGAAGACCGGCCCGGCGACCAACATCATCTCGGGCATCGCGGTCGGCTTCGAGACCACCTTCGTGACCGCCGTGACCATCAGCATCGCGCTCTTCGCCAGCCACTGGCTCGGCGAGCAGGCCTTCAAGGACATCGCCGGCAGCGGCCGCAACCCGGGCGGTGTGTTCGGCACCGCGGTGGCGACGATGGGCATGCTGATGACGACCGCGTACATCCTGGCCATGGACACGTTCGGCCCGATCACCGACAACGCCGGCGGGATCACGGAGTTCAGCCGCGCCTCGGTCGGCGCCCGCCAGATCACGGACCACCTCGACGCCGTCGGGAACACGACGAAGGCCCTCACCAAGGGCTACGCGATCGCCTCCGCCTCGCTGGCCGCCTTCCTCCTGTTCAGCGCCTACATCGACAAGGTCAACCTGATCCTCGGCCGGCAGGGCAAGCCGCTGATGACGTCGGTCGACCTGTCGGAGGTCAACGTGTTCATCGCCGCGTTCCTCGCGTCGATGCTCGTGTACCTCTTCAGCTCGCTCGCCATCCGCGCCGTCGGCAAGGCCGCCAGCGCGATCATCGTCGAGGTCCGCCGCCAGTTCCGCGAGAACCCCGGGATCATGGACTACACCGTGAAGCCGGACTACGCGCGGGTCGTCGACATCACGACGCGGGCCGCGCTGCGCGAGATGATCCTGCCCGGCGCCGTCGCCGTCCTCATGCCGGTCGTCGTCGGCCTGCTGCTCGGCTACCAGGCGGTCGCCGGCATGCTGATGGTCGGCACGATCGCCGGCGTGCTGCTCGCCACGGTCCTGAACAACGGCGGCGGCGCGTGGGACAACGCCAAGAAGTACATCGAGGCCGGCCACCTGACCGACGAGACCGGCAAGGTCATCGGCAAGAAGACCGAGCCGCACGCGGCGGCGGTCGTCGGCGACACCGTGGGTGACCCGTTCAAGGACACCGCCGGCCCCTCGCTCCACGTCCTGGTCAAGCTCCTGGCGACGATCACGCTGGTCCTCGCCCCGCTATTCATCCGCTAGGAAGAACGGGATCGGCCGTCCGGGCGCGAGCCCGCGGCGGCCCCCGAAGCCCGATGGATACCAACGTCCAGGCGCTCATCATGGGCCTCGTGCAGGGAGTGACCGAGTTCCTGCCGATCTCCAGCTCTGGCCACCTGATCCTGGTCCCGGCCTTCTTCGGCTGGAAGGACCCGTTCATCGACTCGCTCGCCTTCTCGGTCATGCTCCACATGGGCACGCTCGTCGCGCTGCTCCTCTACTTCTGGCGCGACTGGCTCGTCCTCGTGCCGGCGTTCTTCGCCGCGATCCGCGATCGCTCGTTGCGCGGCGACCCGCTCCGCCGCCTGGCGTGGCTGCTGGCGATCACGACCATCCCGGCGATGATCGTCGGGGTCCTGTTCAACGACTTCATCGAGACGAACGTCCGACGGCCCGAGTGGGTCGCGATCCTGCTCGTCATCGGCGCGGCGATCCTCTGGTACACCGATCGCTGGAGCCGCCGCTCGCGGGGGATGGATTCCCTCTCGTTCCCCGAGGCGTTCGGGATCGGTGCCGCCCAGGCGCTGGCGCTCTTCCCGGGCATCAGCCGCTCGGGCATCTCGATCTCCGCGGCGCGCTTCCTCGGCATCGACCGGGAGTCGGCCGCCCGGTTCAGCTTCCTGATGGCCGCCCCCATCATCGCCGGCGCCGGCGCGTGGGAGGCGCTCAAGCTCGTCCGCGGCGTCGGTGGCGTGACGGTCGAGCGCGGGCCGCTCGTGGTGGGCTTCGTCGCCGCGCTGGTCTCGGGCCTCGCCGCGATCCATTTCCTGCTGCGCTGGCTCGCCCACCACAAGCTCGACATCTTCGTCTGGTACCGGATCCTCATCGCGGCCGTCGTGGTGATCTGGTTCCTGGCCCCGTAGGACCCGCTCGTGGAGGTGATGAAGCAGGTCCGCCAGCGAGCGATCCGCGACCTGGTCGCGGGTCGGGTCATCCGGACCCAGCAGGAGCTCGCGACGGCGCTCCGCGAGCGAGGCTTCCGCACGACCCAGGCGACCATCAGCCGGGACGTCGCGGAGCTGGGGCTCGTCAAGGTCACGCGCGACGGGACCCAGGCCTATGCGCTGCCGCAGCGCCTGCTGGAGGCCGAGACCAGCGGTGAGGAGCGGCTGAAGGCGCTCCTCACCGATCTGCCGATCGAGCTGCGCGAGTCCGGGCTGCTGCTCGTCGTGAAGACCCTCCCGGGGTCGGCGCACCCGATCGCGGCCGCCCTCGATCGGGCCCGCTGGCCCGAGGTCGTGGGCTCGGTCGCGGGTGACGACACGCTCTTCGTCGCGTTCGCCGACCGCGGCGGGCTCCAGCGGGTCAAGCGGCGGCTGACCCGGATGGCCGAGTAGGGGACAGGCTCGCCGGCCGCTCGCGGGCTCTGGCGTTTGACGTTCGGGAGGGGAGGCGGATACGATACCGCGCCGGTCGAACTTCAGGCGCGGTCGACCCGGTGCCTGGAGTTCTTTCCATACCGGGGACCCGGGCCGCCGCGACCGGTGCCGGGATCCTCGGATATCGCGTAGCCATCGCGGCCGCTGCCGCGGAACGACACACCCGAACGGGGGCCCACCCGCGTGAACAGCAAGACGACCTACATCTCGAAAGAGGGCCTCGAGAAGCTCCGGGCCGAGCTGGACGAGATGGTCAATGTCCGGCGTACGGAGGTCGCTCAGCGGATCCACGACGCGAAGGAGCACGGCGACCTCACCGAGAACGCCGAGTACGAGGACGCCAAGAACGAGCAGGCCTTCGTGGAGGGTCGGATCCAGACGCTCGAGGCGATCATCAAGAACGCGACCATCATCGACGAGAACCATGGCAACGACCATGTCCAGGTCGGGTCGACCGTCGTCGTCCAGAGCCCGGACGGCGAGGAGCGCTTCATGATCGTCGGCTCCGCGGAGGCGAAGCCCGCCGAGGGTCGCATCTCCAACGAGTCGCCCGTGGGCCGTGCGCTGCTCGGCCGCCGCAAGGGTGAGACCGTCCTCGTCCGCGTCCCCGCCGGCGACTTCAAGTACAAGATCCTGGGCATCTCCTAGCCTGCCGCCCGGCGGCGCGGCTGCACCGCGCTCGACCGGGAGCGGGCCGGGCAGCACGAGGGGACGCGAACCCATGGAATGGGCCGATGAGCTCGCCGCCCACGCCAGCGGGCCGCAGGTCGTCAACGACAGCAAGACCCCCTCGGGCACCGTCCACGTGGGGTCGCTGCGCGGCCCGGTCATCCTGGACGCGATCGCTCGGGCCCTGCGAGCCCGAGGCATCGAGACCTCGATGCTCTACGGCGTCGACGACATGGATCCGATGGATGCCCAGGCGCTGCTCACCCCGGACGCCGTCGAGCGCGAGATGGGTCGTCCGCTCGCCGACGTCCCCGATCCGGCCGGCGACTGCCACGCCAGCTATGCTCGCCACTTCGGCGGCCTCTTCATCGAGACGTTCGCAGGGCTGGGGATCCTTCCCGATCGCTACTACTGGATGAGCGACATCTACCCCACGGGCCAGATGGACCCGTTCATCCGTGCGGCCCTCGATCGGGCCGATGTCGTCCGCGAGATCTATCGGCGGGTGGCGAACGTCCAGCACCCGCCGGACTGGCACCCGGTCCAGGTCGTGTGCGAGGCCTGCGGCAAGGTCGGCACGACGATCGTGACCCGCTGGGACGGCGAGCGGGTCCAGTACGAGTGTCGCCGCGACCTGGTGACCTGGGCGGCGGGCTGCGGCCGCAGCGGCTGGGTCAGTCCCTTCGGCGGCCGGGCCAAGCTCGGCTGGAACCTGGAATGGGCCGCCCAGTGGAGCCTGTTCGGCGTGACCATCGAGCCGTGCGGCAAGGACCTCTCGACGGCCGGCGGCTCGCGGGACCGCTCGGACGCGATCGCCCGCGAGGTCTTCGAACGCGAGCCGCCGGTCAACGTGCCGTACGAGTTCCTCAACATCGCCGGCCGCAAGATGTCCACCTCGAAGGGTCGCGGCGCGGCCGCCCACCGGATCGTCGAGGTCGTCCCACCCGAGCAGCTCCGGCTGCTCTTCCTCCGGCCACGGCCGAACCAGGCCATCGAGTTCGACCCCGACGGGACCGACGCGATCCCGCGGCTGTTCGACGAGTTCGACCGGCTGGCCGCGGCGACCGCGGGCCGCGACGTCAAGGGCGAGCTTCCGGGCGGCTACGAGGCGGTGTTCCGCTACTCCCTCCTCCGTCCGGACGCCGACGTCGCCGCCGAGTCGGCCGCGTTCCGGCCGGATTTCGCGCATCTCGCGCTGCTCGTCCAGGTGCCAGGCGTGGACATCGTCGAGCGCGTGCAGGCCGAGAAGGGGGAGCGTCTCGACCCGCGCGAGCGGGAGATCCTCGCCGAGCGGACGAAGGCCGCGCGCGCCTGGCTCGACGCCTATGCGCCGGAGCGGGCGCGGATCGTCGTCCAGGCCTCGCTGCCGGCGGAGGCGCGCTCGCTGGGCGAGGACCAGCGCATCTGCCTCGGCGCGCTCGCGGTGGCCGCGGACCGCGCGGAGCCGGGCTCCGGCGACGAGTGGCAGGGCCTCATCTTCACCACGGCGGCCGAGGCCGCCCTTCCGGCCGGGCGCGCCTTCGGGGCGATCTACCTGGCCTTCCTGGGCCGGACGAACGGGCCCCGGGCGGGCTGGCTCCTGGCCTCGCTCGATCGGTCGTTCGTCGTCGGCCGCCTCAGGGCGGCCGCCGGCTGGGCTACCCGCGAGGCGGGCGTGACCTCGGCATCGACGGAGGCCACGATGGGGGCGACGCGTCCCGGGGGAGGTGCTGCATGAGCGTGGGCCTCCAGCGGCTGCGCGACGAGCCCGATCGGATCCGCCAGGGCGCCATCGACAAGGGCGAGGACCCGGCGGTCGTCGACCGGGCCCTCGTGCTCGATGGCGAGCGCCGACATCGGCTGGTCGAGCGTGACTCGCTCAAGGCCGGGCGCAACGAGCGATCGGCCGAGGTCGGGCGGAGGATCAAGGCCGGCGCCGACCCGTCGAGCGATCCGGATGTCCTCCTCCTGCGTGCCGAGTCGGCCGAGCTGGGCGAGCGGATCGCCGCGGCCGATGCCGCGGTCTCCGCCCTGGAGGCGGACCTGGAGGACCTGCTGGTGCGGATCCCCAACCCCGCCGACCCCGACGTGCCCGTCGGCGGAGAGGAGGCCAACGTCGTCGTCCGGACCTGGGGCGAGCTGCTGCCGCGGGAGCAGCCGTTCGACGGCGAGGTGGGCGCCGAGGCGACGGCCGCCGGCGCGACCTGGACGCGGCGACCGCACTGGGAGCTCGGCGAGGCGCTGGACATCATCGACAACGCCCGCGGCGCGAAGATCACCGGCTCTGGGTTCCCCGTCTACAAGGGCGCCGGATCCGCCCTCCAGCGCGCGCTCATCAGCTGGTTCCTCGACGTCCACACCCGCGAGCACGGCTTCGTCGAGGTCTGGCCGCCCGCGGTCGTCAACGCGGTCTCGGCCCGCGGCACCGGGCAGATCCCCGACAAGGAAGACCAGATGTACGTCGTCACCCGCGACGAGCTGTACCTGGTCCCGACCGCCGAGGTGCCCGTCACGAACCTCCATCGCGACGAGATCCTGGACGCCGCCGCGCTGCCGGTCCGGTACGCGGCATACACGCCGTGCTTCCGCCGGGAGGCCGGTGCGGCGGGCAAGGACACCCGCGGGATCCTGCGGGTCCACCAGTTCGACAAGGTTGAGATGGTGTTGTTCGAGCGACCCGAGGACTCGCCGGCCGCGCTCGAGTGGATGGTCGGCCGAGCGGAGGTCCTGCTCCAGCGGCTCGGGCTCGCCT
>JAPVSP010000466.1:0-2293 GCA_047519685.1 Chloroflexota bacterium | reverse complement strand
TGACCGACGAGGTCATGGAGGCCGCGGCGGCCGGCGACGCGATGGCTCGCCGGCGGGTCGAGGACGAGCGCTACGCGTACTTCGCCGAGGCGTCGGTCGTCTTCCTCGACCTGCCCGACGCCGTCTTCCGCGGCTACGAGGACGACGACCAGCTGCTCGGCTGGCCGCGCCCCGACGACACGGCGCCCTACGAGCTGCTCCGTCGCGAGATCGCCCGGCTTGAGCCCCAGCGCCTCTACCTGCCCCTCGGCGTGGGCGGGCACGTGGATCACCAGCTCGTCCGCGAGGTCGGCTTCGGGCTCCTCGGCGAGAGCCGGCGGTGGGTCATGCCGGGCCCGGAGTACGCCGGCCGGCTCGTGTTCTACGAGGACTTCCCGTACGCCTGGTGGCGCGACTTCCGGAAGCTCGACGACCTTCCGCCGGGCACGTTGTCCGGGCTGCCGGAGCATGTCTCGCTGAACGCCGAGTACGCGGACATCACGGACGTCCTCGAGCGCAAGATCACCGGCATCGGCCTCTACGAGAGCCAGCTCGACAACCTGTTCGGCGGGGCCAGGCCGATGGCCGAGGCCGCGCGCGCGTACGGGCAGGCGATGGCCGCCCTCGGCGGAGTGCCCGGTTCGGCCGAGCGCTACTGGGCGACGACGACGATCTGATCGGGCGGCCGAGCCGAGCCGGCCCCCGGCGACCGAGCCGCGCCCGACCCTACTCCGCCAGCTCCGGCTCGCTCTCGATCCAGCGAGCCGTCAGTGTCAGGCCGCGCGGGAGCGAGACCTGCGGGGACCAGCGCAGCATCCGGCGCGCCTTCTCGATGTTCACCACCCGCCGACGGATGTTGTCGATGTCGCGCCGGTCGATGTGCTCGATCGTCACCGGGCGCTCGGCCGCCTCGCCGATGAGCAGCCCGAGCTCGTTGATCGACGTCTCGATGCCGGTCCCGACGTTGAACACCTCGCCCTCGGCGCGGGGCGCGATGGCCGCCAGGAGCGTGGCGTCGACCGCATCGTCGACGTAGGTGAAGTCGCGCGTCTGCTGGCCGTCGCCGTGGATCGACAGGGGCCGGCCCGCGTAGGCCGAGGCGAAGAACTTCGAAACGACGCCGCAGTAGGGATTGTCCGGCCGCTGGCCCTCGCCGTAGACGTTCGAGTAGCGGACGACCGAGACCGGCAGGCCGTAGCTCTCGTGGAACGCCGAGCAGTAGTTCTCGCCGCCCAGCTTGCTCGCCGCGTACGGCGAGAGCGGCACTGGCGCGTCGTCCTCGTTGATCGGGATGCTCCGCGGGTTGCCGTAGACCGAGGTCGAGCCCGTGTAGACCACCCGCGTGGTCCCGGCCTGGCGGGCGGCCATCAGGACGTTCAGCGTTCCCCCGATGTTCGTTGCGAAGTCGTCGCGCGGGTTGGCGGTCGAGGCGATGATGTTCCGGGCCGCCATGTGGAACACGAGCTCGGCCGCGGCGACCAGCCGGTCGACGAGCGCCGGGTCGGTCACGCTGCCCTTCACGAAGCGGGCCTCCGTCGGCAGGATCTCGACCCGGCCCGTGAACAGGTCGTCGAGGACCGTGACCTCGGCGCCGACATCGACGAGACGCCGGACGACGGCGCCGCCGACGAACCCGGCGCCGCCGGTCACAAGGATCCGCCGGCCGTCGAAGGCCGACCCGAACGTGTCGTTCACCGTTTCACTCCGGTGCGCAGCAGCAGGGCCGGGCGGAACAGCCGCCACCAGTCGCGGAGGCCCCGCATCTTCGTGTAGCCCTCGCGGGCGTGGTAGCGGACCGTGCACGGCACTTCGATCACGCGGTAGCCGCGCCGGATCGCCTTGTAGAGGACGTACGGCTCCAGGTCGTAGCTGTCCAGCCAGGCCTGGTGGAGGTCGATGGCCGGGTCGCGCAGGATCTCCGAGCGGAACAGCCGGAAGCCGTTCGTCGCGTCGGTGATGCGCCGGAACACGAGGAGGCTGAACACGATCGAGTAGATGCGTGTCCCGAAGCCTCGGCCCCCGGTCGGACCGTCCACTCTTCCGCCGCGCATCCAGCGCGAGCCCTGTGCGTAGTCGGCGCCCCGCGCCTGGAGCGCGTCGAGCGCCGGGATGAGCTCCGACGGCTCGTGCTGGTCGTCGCCCGAGAGGAGCGCGAGGTACGGCCGACGCCGCTCGAGACCGGCCTGCCAACCGTCGCGGATCGCCGCGCCGACGCCCATCCGCCGCTCGTGGCGGACGACGAGCGCGGCCCCATGCTCGCGCGCCTCGTCGCCGGTGCCATCGGTCGAGCCGTCGTCGACGACGATCGCCTCGA
>JAPVSP010000465.1:0-1927 GCA_047519685.1 Chloroflexota bacterium | reverse complement strand
GCCTCCGAGGTGACGAAGGACGGCCGCCGGATCGTGTTCCTCGATACGCCGGGCCACGAAGCGTTCACCGCGATGCGGGCGCGCGGCGCTCGGGTGACCGACATCGCGGTCGTGGTCGTCGCGGCGGACGACGGCGTCATGCCCCAGACGCTCGAGGCGATCAGCCACGCGAAGGCCGCCCAGGTGCCGATCGTCATCGCCCTCAACAAGATGGACAAGCCCGACGCGAACCCGGACCGGGTGAAGACCGAGCTGACCGAGGCGGGCGTCGTCATCGAGGAATATGGCGGCGACGTGCCGCTCGTGCCGGTGTCGGCCAAGACCCGGACCGGCCTGGAGGACCTGATGGAGGTCATCCTCCTCGTCGCCGATCTCCAGGAGCTCAAGGCGAACCCGAAGCGGGCGGCCATCGGCACGATCATCGAGGCCCAGCTCGACAAGGGGCGCGGTCCCGTCGCGACGGTCGTCGTCCAGACCGGCACCCTGCGGGTCGGTGAGACGATCGTCGCCGGAACCACGATGGGCCGGGTGAAGGCGCTCGAGAACGCCATCGGCAAGCGCACCCCGAAGGCGGGCCCCGGCAGCGCGGCCGTGGTCCTCGGCCTGTCCGACGTGCCCGAGGCCGGCGACATCCTGCGCGTCGTGGCCGACGAGAAGGAGGCCCGGGCGATCGTCGAGAGCCGCCGCCTCGCCGCCTCGGCCCGGGGCGCCGAGCAGACCGGCCGGGCGACGCTCGAGGACCTCTACCGGCAGATCCAGGCCGGCCAGGCCAAGGAGCTGCGGATCATCCTCAAGGCGGACGTCTCGGGCTCGCTCGGGGCGATCGCCCATGCCCTTGACCAGCTCAGCTCGGACGAGGTGCGGATCAACGTCCTCCACGAGGCGGCCGGCGACATCACCGACAACGACATCATGCTCGCGGCCGCGTCCGACGCGATCGTCGTCGGATTCAGCACGAAGATCACCGAGACCGCCCGGCGGGCGGCCGACGCGGAGGGCGTCGACGTCCGCCTTTACGACATCATCTACAAGCTGACCGACGATATCGAGGCCGCGCTCAAGGGCCTCCTGGAGCCCGAGATCGTGGAGGTCGTCGAGGGTCGCGCCGAGGTCCGGCAGGTCTTCCGCGTGGGCAAGAACCAGGTCGTCGCCGGGTCGTACGTCACCGATGGGCGGATCGTCCGCGGCGGTGCCCGCATCTGGCGCGGTGGCCGGATCGTGGCCACCGACCGGATCGAATCCCTCCGGCGGTTCCGCGACGACGTCCGGGAGGTCGCGACCGGCTTCGAGTGCGGCATCGGCCTGGCGAGCTTCTCCGAGGTGGCCGAGGGCGACATCATCGAGTGCTTCACGACCCAGACGGTCAGCCGCGCCGTCGCCGGATGACGGTGCGGCCGGGGAGGCGCGAGCGCCGGCGAGCACGATGAGCCAGCGGACCGATCGAGTCGACGAGCTCCTCCGGGAGGAGATCGGGGCGATCCTCGCGCGCGATGTGGCCGATCCACGGATCGGCTTCGCCACCATCACCGACGTCGAGACGACGCCGGATCTTCGTCATGCCCGGGTCTGGGTGAGCGTCATCGGGCCGGAGGCGGAGCGGGCCGAGACGCTGGCGGCCCTCGAGCGTGCGATGGGCTACGTCCGCCACGAGCTCGGCGGCCGGCTGCGCATCAGGCGGATCCCGGAGCTCCACGTGCGCCTCGACGAGTCGGCCGAGCGGAGCACCCGGGTCCTGCGGCTCCTCTCGGAGCTCGAGGCCGGACGGACGCCCGGCGACCTCCCCGAGGGCGAGACGCTGCCCACGCCCGTGCCCAGGATCCGCCACGCGGGCGACGCTCTCGAGCCCGACCTTGCCGACGAGGACGCGAGCGCGCCGGGTGCCGCCGTGCCGTCGGGTCCGACCCGGCCCTCCCGGCGGCCCGGGCCG
>JAPVSP010000464.1:0-4693 GCA_047519685.1 Chloroflexota bacterium | reverse complement strand
CGATGTCGCTCCGCCCAGGTGGGCCCTCCGCGTCCCGAGTCCGATCCATACCAGCACGTACAGCGTCTTCAGCGTGATGGTCTCGACGGTGAGGAAGTCGCACGCTAGGATCCCGGCCGCCTGGGAGCGCAGGAACTCGCTCCACGTGGGACCGCGCCTCGGGGCCGGGCCCAGACCGGCCCGGCGGAGCACCGTGGCGATCGTGGTGGCCGAGACCTTCACCCCGAGCTTGAGGAGCTCGCCCCGGATCCGCATGTAGCCCCACCTGGGGTTCTCCCTTCCCAGGCGCACGATCAGCTCGCGAACCTCGGGGTCAAGAGCGGGACGTCCCGGAGGGCGGTGTGGCCTGGTCCACTTCCTTCTCACCAGCTGCCGGTGCCACCGGAGCAGGGTCTCGGGCCGGACCAGGAACGCGCCCCACGCCTCCCGCCCGAGCATCCTGCTCGCCGCTGCGAGGAACGCCTTGTCGGACGCGCGGTAGATCGGCCGCTTCACCTGCCGGCGCAGGATCGCGACCTGGTGTCGCAGCACCGCGATCTCGAGTTCCGCCTCGGCCGCAATGCGGTCGTCCGAGCGGACCAGACCGAGGATGCGTCGCAGGAGGAGATAGAGGAGGGAGCGGATCATGGCGCGGCATTGTCGCAGACCGGACCGCCGCCGCCGGTCGCAGGCCCGCGATCGAGTTTCTGGACCCCACGCGATCCCGGTGTACCTACGGGGCCCCCAGGGTCTGGGCGGAGCTTCGAGACGACGGCCTTCGGGTGGGTAGGAAGCGGGTGGCTCGGCTCATGCGCAGCGCTGGCATCACGGGCGCCCACCGGCGCAAACGCCCGTACCGCGGTGGCCACGCCACGTTGCATCCGCCGGGCGATCTGCTCTCCCGGAACTTCCGGACCGAAGGGCCCGACCGGGTGTGGGTGGCCGACATCACCTACTGGCCGACCGGGGAAGGGTTCCTGCACATCGCAGCGGTGATGGACCTGTACTCCCGGCGGATCGTGGGGTGGGCCATGGCCTCCCACCTTCGGGCCGAGCTCGTGATCGACGCCCTAGAGATGGCCACCTCGCGCCGCAGGCCCTCGCCCGGACTGATCCACCCCCCGATCAAGGGACCCAATACACGAGCTTCTCCTTCGGGAGGCGCCTTCGCGAGGCCGGGATCCTGCCGTCTATGGGGCGCACCGGCACCCCGGCCGACAACGCCGTCGTCGAGAGCTTCTTCGACACGGCGAAGCTCGAGCTGCTCGTGGGACACAGGTACCGCAACCGGGAGGAGGCGAAGTCGGCGATCTTCGAGTGGATCGAGGTGTTCTACAACCGCCAGCGCCGACACTCGACGCTCGGCGACGTCAGCCCAGCGGAGTTCGAAAGGAGGTACCCTGCCGAAGCAGCTGCTGTCTAACCGGCCCGTGTCCACGAGACCGGGTCAAGCTCCCACCTCATAATCGCGGCGACGGATCGGGCGGTCGAATTGGGCGATGAGCGAACCGGCGAGCCTGTTGGGGCACGAGCTGGGATCAGGGCCTTCCTGATCGCGGACGTCCGCGGCTACACCTTGTTCACGCAGGAGCGAGGCGACGAGGCCGCGGCCAAGCTCGCGGCGCGTTTCGCCGCGATCTCCCGCGAGGCGGTCGACGATCACGGCGGCTCGGTGATCGAGCTCCGGGGGGACGAGGCGCTCGCCGTCTTCGACTCGGCCCGTCAGGCCATCCGCGCTGCGACGCTGCTTCAACAGCGGTTCCTGGAGGAGACCGAGGCCGACCCCACGCTTCCCCTTCCCGTGGGCATCGGGCTCGATGCAGGCGAGGCGGTCCCCCTCGAACGCGGCTATCGCGGCGGGGCTCTCAACCTTGCTGCACGACTCTGCGGCCGGGCCGGGCCGGGGGAGATCCTGGCCAGCCAGGGTGTCGTCAATCTGGCCCGCAAGGTGGATGGGGTCCGGCTCGTCGACCGGGGGGAGCTGCACCTCAAAGGATTGGAAGACCCGGTTCGCGTCTTCCGGGTGATCTCGGAGGAGGGCGACCCTGCGGAGCGGATCCGACGGCTGGCTCCCGCCCGGCCCGCTCGAGGACCAGCACCGCTCCGACTGGCGCGCCGGCATCCGGCCGCGGCCGCGGTGGTGGCCCTTGCGCTCGCCGCGATCGTCGCGGTTCCCGCGACGATCGCGCTGCGAGGCGGTGGCCAACCGCTCTCCCAGGTCGACGCGAACGCGCTCGGTCTTATCGACTCCGCGACGGGCAAGATCTCGGGGCAGGTGGCAGTCGGCGCCACGCCGAGCCACATCGCGCTCGGCGACGGCGCCATCTGGGTGACGAATGCCGACGCCGACACCGTGTCGCGGATCGATCCCCTGAAGGGGATCGTCGTTCAGACGATCTCCGTGGGCAGCAGCCCCAGCGGCATCGCGACCGGGAACGGCGCGGTGTGGGTGGCCAACAGCCTGGACGGCACCGTCTCGCGGATCGACCCCGCGACCAACACGGTCGTGCAGACGATCACCGTCGGGAACGGCCCGGTCGGCATCGTGTACGAGGCGGGCTCGGTCTGGGCCGCGAACACGGGCGACGACACGATCACCAGGATCGATGCCGCCAGCGGCACGCCGACGAAGACGCTGCCGATCGCCGCGACCGAGCTGGCCTTCGGCGACGGGACGCTGTGGGCGTCCGACCAGTCGGCCAACCAGGTGGAACGCATCGATCCGCGGACGGGAGACGTCGAGCAGACGATCCATGTGGGGAACGGCCCCGCGGGGCTCGCCCTCGGCAGCGGCACCGTGTGGGTGGCCAACAGCCTGGACGGGACCGTCTCGCGGATCGACGCGACGACGAACTCGATCGCGGCGACCATTCCGGTCGGCAACGGACCGACCGCCGTGGCGGTGGACGCGAGCGGCGTCTGGGTGAGCAATGCGTTCGACGGGTCGCTCGTGCGGATCGATCCGCGAACGAACCAAGCGGCACCACGCATCAGCGTCGGGAACCGGCCCCAAGGAGTGGCGATCATGGGCGGGGAGGTGCTCGTGACCGTGCGCCAGTCCGACGCGGGCCATCGGGGCGGCACGCTGACAATGCGGATGAACCGCGACCTCGACTCGATCGACACTGCCCTCGCCTACGACTCGACCTCGTGGACCGTCCTCCGCATGACGGGCGACGGCCTGGTCGCGTTCAACCAGGCCAGCGGGCTCGCGGGAACGCAGCTCGTGCCAGACCTCGCCGTCTCGCTCCCGACCCCGACCGACGGCGGCAGGACGTACACCTTCCAGCTGCGACAGGACATCCTCTATTCCAATGGCAGGCCGATCAAGGCTTCCGACTTCCGCTCTACGTTCGAGCGAGACTTCGAGGTCGGCACGCCCGTGCCGGAGTACTACGACGGCATCGTCGGCGCGGCCCGCTGCCAGAAGGGTCCGAAGCCCTGCGACCTCTCGAGGGGTATCGTCGCGGACGACCGGGCGGGGACGGTCACCTTCCATCTCGTCGCGCCCGACCCGGAGTTCCTGGACAAGCTCGCGCTGCCGTTCGCGTACGTCGTGCCCGCGGGGACGCCGCCGCGCGACGTCGGCACCCAACCGCTCCCGGCAACCGGGCCGTACATGATCGCGAGCTACGTTCCCAAGCACGTCCTGAGGTTGGTGCGCAATCCGCGCTTCCACGAGTGGTCGAAGGCGGCGCAACCCGACGGCTACCCGGACCAGATCGTGGTCGAGATCGGGGGCACGCCGGACGAGGCCGTGAACGAGGTGATCGGCGGCAAGGCGGACGCGTTCAGCACCTCCCAATCGGAGACGCCTCCTTCCGAGAGCCTTCTGGCTCGGATCAAGACACAGTACGCGAGCCAGGTGCACGTGAACCCGCAGGAGACCACGGTCGCCCTCTTCCTTAACACTCGCCTTCCGCCGTTCAACCATCCCGACGTGCGCAGGGCGCTGAACTACGCCGCTGATCGCGCCGCAGCGGTGGAGGCCGTCGGCGGGCCCGGCGTCGCCCGGGTGACGTGCCAGATCCTGCCTCCGCACTTCCCGGGCTACAGCCCCTACTGCCCCTACACCGCAGGGAACCCGGCGGGAGGGGCTTGGACGGCGCCCGATCTCGCCAGGGCACGCGCGCTCATCGCCCGCTCCGGCACGGGCGGCATGAAGGTCACCGTCTGGTCCTGGGCGGATCTGGGAGGCATCGGCCCGTACACGGTGAAGCTTCTGCGGTCGCTGGGATATCGGGCGTCCATGAAGGTCCGCGGCGGCTACGGCTACTTCGGGGTCGTCGGCGACTCGCGCACGAGGGCGCAGATCGGGACGACCGAATGGATCTCCGACTATCCCGCAGCTTCCGGCTTCTTCATCCCCATCCTCACCTGCACGTCGTTCCTCCCCAACAACCCAGGGAACTCGAACGACGCGGAGTTCTGCGATCCGCACATTGACCGGCAGATCGAGCACGCCCTGACCGAGCAGGCCACGAACCCCGACGCCGCCCGCGGTCTGTGGGAGGGCGTCGACCGGCAGACCGTCGACCAGGCGCCATGGGTGCCGCTTGTCAACCCGGAGGCGGTCGACGTCGTCTCGAAGCGGGTCGGCAACTACCAGTACAGCCCGCCTTTGGGGATGCTGATCGACCAGCTTTGGGTGCGGTAACGCCCCCAAGGAATTACGCAGCGCCAGCGCACCGCCGGAGACTGCAGCGCCGGCGCT
>JAPVSP010000463.1:0-8784 GCA_047519685.1 Chloroflexota bacterium | reverse complement strand
GCGGCGTCGGCCTCGATCCGCAGGCCGAGCGCGGCGACCCAGGCGAGCGCCGGGTCGGGGGCCGGATCGGCGAGCGGTCGGGCGAGGGCTTCGTCGATCGCCCGGCGACCCTCGGCCACCTGGCCGCTCCAGGCGGCGAGCTCGGCGCGAGCCCGGAGGAGCGCGCTGTCATGCTCCGCGCCCCCGAGCCCCCGCGCGACGTCCGCCGCCGAGTCGAGCGCCTGGCGGGCCTCCTCGAAACGACCCCGGGCGGCCGCCAGACGGCCGGCCTCGACGAGCACGGCCAGGCGCGCGCTCGGCAGCGAGGCCAGCGAGGTCGCCTCGGCCAGCGACCGCGCGGCCTCGTCCCACCGACCGAGGTTGAACAGCATCCGCGCCGCGTTCGCGAGGAGCGGGGCGCCGAACGTCCGGGCGAGGCCGAAATGCTCGACCTCGGCGAACCCCTCCCGGGCGACCTCCAGCGCCTCCTCGACCTGGCCGGCCCGGTCGAGGACGCCCGTGAGGTTGGTGTATCCGAGCGCGATCCCCTCGACGCTGCCGAGGAGGCGCGCGATGCCCATCGCCTCGCGGAACCGGGCGACCCCGCCATCGACATCGCCGAGGGTCGCGACGGCCCAGCCGGCGACGCCGAGCGCGAGCGCCTCCTCCGGGAGCGCGCTGGCCGTGCGCGCGACCCGGATCGCCTCCTCCGCCCCGGCGAGGGCCTCGGCCGGGTGGCCGGCGAACATCTCGAGCCCGGCTCGGTGCGCCAGCGCCCGCGCCCGTGCGCTCGAGGGTGGCTCGACGGGCGTGACGCGCAGGGCCTCGGCGACCTCGGCGCTGGCGGCCGCGCGATCGCCCGCCTCCCAGAGGAACCAGCGCAGGCTCTCGCGGATGTCGGCGACCCGGTGCGTCTCGGTCGATGGGTCCACCAGCGCGAGGGCTCGCCGGGCGAGCGCCACCGCACGCTCGTAGTCCCCCTGCAGGCCGCAGACGTTGGCGGTCTCGATGAGGATGTCGCGCACATCCGCGAACGCCGCGTCCTCGGGCCGCTGGACCGCGTCCCACAGGTCGAGGGCCCGCTCGTAGCTGCGTCGAGCCTCGGCCCAGGCATAGACCGCGGTCGCGGCACGAGCGGCGCGGACGTACGCGGGAAGGGCGCGGGCGGGCTCTCCGGCCTGGTCCCAGTGGTCCGCGAGCTCGGCGGGCTCGACCGCAGCAGGCTGCTTCTCGGCGCGAGCCTCGAGCGCCCTCGCGTAGGCGGCGTGCAGCCGTGCGCGCTCCCTGGGGAAGAGCTCGTCGTCGATCGCGTCGCGGAGCAGCGCGTGACGGAACACGTACTCGGCAGCGCCCGACCGCGCCCAGTCCGCCCGCACGAGGACGCCGTTCGCGACCGCCTCCCGAAGGGCCGAGTGGATCTGCGCGTCGTCCAGGCCGAGCGCGTCGGCCAGGAGCCCGTCGTCCACCCGGCGACCACCGGCCGCCGCGGCGCGCACCACCGCCCTGGCGGGATCGGCCAGCGGCACGAGCCGCGCGAGGAGGATCTCGCGGAGGTGCTCGGGCATCCCGTCGCCGCGGTCGCCGGCCGCGGCGAGCTCCTCGGTGAGGAACGGGTTGCCGTTCGCTCGCTCGACGACCCGACCGACGAACTCGGGCTCCGGCGGATGACCCAGGACGTCGCCGACGATCTCGGCGATGGCCGCGCTCGGCAGCGGAGCGAGGTCGAGTCGGTCGACGGCCGGCAGCCTCGACAGCTCGGCCATCCACGCCCGCGTGGGCTCGTCGGCGCCGAGCGCATCGGTGCGCAGCGTGAGGACCATGAGGAGGTGCTCGTCGCCGCGCAGACCGCGGACCAGGAAGTCGAGCAGCTCGCGGCTCGAGACATCCGACCAGTGGACGTCCTCGACGGCGACGACGAGCGGTGCCGACCGCGCGAGCCGCTCGACCGTCCCGGAGACCAGCTCGAAGAGTCGGACCTGGCTGGTCGGGTCGGGCGGACCGGACGAGACCGCCGGGGCCCGTTCGAGGAACTCCGGCACGAGCCGCGCGAGCGCCGCCCGCCCGGGCCCGAGGATCGCCGGCAACGCTCCGGGCTCGACGCTCCGGGCGAGGGATCGGAGCACCGCGACCACGGGCGCGTAGGGCGGCCCGGCAGCCCCGAGCTGGAGACAGGCGCCCTCGAGCACGCGCAGCCGGTCGACACGAGCCGCGTCGAGGAACTCGCGAAGCAGCCGGGTCTTCCCGACGCCCGCCTCGCCGGCCACGATCGTCACCCGGGGCCGACCCTCGACGGCCTCCCGCAGCGACGCCTGGAGCCGCGCCAGCTCGGTGGCGCGCCCGACGAACCTCGTGTGGCCAAGCCCTCCGCCCACAGCGCGCCCGATGATAGGCCCCCCGTGCGACGGCGCCAGAGCCGGAGGGCAGGACGTGAGCCGGGCTCGGCCACCCCGGCTGGGGCGCCAGACCGGGACGCGGGCCCGTGCGGCCGGATCGTCAGGCGACGGCCTCGCCGGACGCGAGACCCTCGCGCAGCCGGGACCGTGCGCGGCAGAGAAGGGTCCGGGTTGCGACCTGGGTCCGGCCGAGGCGGGCCGCGATCTCCGGGCCGCTCAGGCCGGCGGCGGCGAGCAGCAGGACCTCGCGATCGATCGGTCGCAGCGCCCCGAGGACGGCCCGCAGTCGCCCGTCGTATTCGCGCCGGAGGACGATCTCCTCGGTCGAGGAGGCCTCGTCGCGACCGGCGAGTCGAGGCGCCCATCGCGCGGCCACCTGGCTCCGGCGGCCGCGGCTCGTCGCGAGGTTGCCGGCGACGCAGTGGAGCCACGCGCGGACGTTCGTGGGTCCGGGGCCCGCCAGCATCTCCGAGTGCAATCGGAGGAACGTCTCCTGCGCAAGGTCCTCCGCAGCGTGTTCATCGCGGACGAGGCCGCGCAACCGAGCCAGGATCTCAGGCCCGAACGCCAAGTACGCGGACGAGACGACGTCCGCTGCGACCGCCCGCCGATCCGGCGTCGCTCCCGGAAGCTGGAGCTCGACCGTCGCGTCCATCGTCCCCTCCGGATCCTCCGGTCGGCGACCTCGCCGACCCAGGACGCACGCTGGGGCTAAGGCGGGGAGGGGCGCATCGGGCGGTCGCCGTACGCGAGGTCGAAAAGCGGCTCAGGCGTGGACCGGCCAGCCCCGGGGCGCATCACCGACGGGCGCATCGCCGACGGGCGCTCGCGACCCGGCTCCCCCTCGGGACCGCGATGGCGACATCCGAGCGGCGTCGCGCGGCGTATCAGGGACATGACCCGCAAACGGGAGGTCTCGATGAGTCGCCGAGTGTCCCCGACGTCGGTCCGCGCCGGCCTCGTCCTGGCCGTCCTGTCGCTGTTGCCGGTCATCCTCGCCGCCTGCGGCGGCCCCGGCGCCGGACGGGGTGGCTACTGAACGGTCCCGAGCACCCGTCGGATCCCCTCGAAGCAGCCCGGAGAGCCTCGCATGCCTTCCCTTCGACTCGTCGCCGCCGTCCTCATGCTCCTGGTGGGGTTCGTGTGGATCGGCCAGGGAACGGGGCTGATCGGCGGGAGCGCCATGAGCGGTCAGCCGATCTGGGCGGCGATCGGGGCGGTGCTCGTCGTCGTCGCGGCCGGGCTCGGCTGGTCGGGTCGGCGAAGGTCGACCCCGGGCTGAGCCGAGGCTCGCTCGGTCGGTCGACCGCGTCCGGTCAGTGCGGGCCGGCCGCCTCGCCAGCGATGTTGCGAGACCGACTTTCGTCGGCCAGGCCTCGACCGCCTTGAGACACGAAGGCCCCGGGGGATCGGGAGTGTCCCCGATCCGGCGTTCGTCGACCCCGGAACGCGACGCGAGCTCAGCGGCGAGGGGCCGCTCCCGAGGCCTCGAGGCTGGTCGGAGGCGCCCCGTCCCGGGCGCGCCGGGCCGGGGCGCCTTCCGAGCGTCCGCGAGTCTCGTCAGTTCTCCTGGGCGAGGACGACCTGCGGCAAGTCGGGCGTCCCGACGCTCTTGTCGTCGGTGTACATGATCGCCGCCTTGAGGCTCGTCGGATCGAGCGCCACCTCGAACAGGTCGAGCAGCTGTCGGTTCGCGGCACAGCCGGCGCCCCCGGTGCAGACGACCCCTTCGTGGTTCGGGGCGGTGCTCACCTGCGTTTGGGTGAACGAACCGCCGGTGGACTTCGCGAGGTAGACGTTCCAGAGTGCGCTCGAGTCGTCCTTGCTGGCCGCCGAGGTGGCGTAGTAGACGACGTCGACCGTCCCACCGCGGGCGGCGATCCACGGGAAGATCGCCGTGGTCGCGGCGCCACTGTTGATCGTCGTCGGGGCCGACCAGGTCGAACCGTGATCCGAGCTCGACGACAGAGAGACCGAGTGGGCGTCCGACCAGGCCGCGTAGAGGCGGCCGGTCAGCGGGTCGACCGCCAGGGCCGGGAAGATGTTCACGAGGTCGGTGAGGGGCGGGGCGTGGAAGACGAGACTCGGCGTCCAGCTCTTCCCGCCGTCGCGGCTCCGCGAGACGTAGACGTTGTTGAAGGCGGCGCTGCAGCACTTCGTCTGGATCTCGCCGGCGATGTATACGGCGAACACGTCGTGCGTCGTCGGGTCGGCCACCAGCGGGCCCTGGATGTTGTTGAACGTCGACTGGCCGGTCGTCGGACCCTGCCCGACGATCGGGTTCCCAACCTTCTGCCAGGTGTAGCCGTCGTCGTCCGAGCGCCAGACCTTGATGATCGCGGAGTTGCGCGAGTCATGGTACGAGAGATAGACGGTCTTTCCGTCCGACGTCACCCACTGGCGGTCGGCGTTCGTGGTGTCGAGAACGGTCGAGCGACAGTCGCCGAGTGACACGAACCCGGCGGGACAGGTCGTGGCGGAAACCCCGAGCTGGAAGCCGCGGCAGGCGTTACCCGTGCCGGTGGTGCATGGGCCGTTGACGATGAAGTCGAGGCCAGCCTCGTGGAGCGTGCCGGTCGAGCCGATATCGATGTCTCCGTCGCCACCGCCGAGGATCGTCCGCCCAGGCTGGATCAGGTTCAGATCGAGGCTCCCCCTGAAGGTCGGCGTGGACCCGAACGGGCCCGTCCAGAGGTTGATCCCGAATTCGGTCCAGCGCAGGCTGTCGACGGCCATCGTGCCGCCCGGGCCGATCGTCACGGCCGGCTCGCTGCCTCCTTCCGGCATGATCAGTCGCGCGATCGAGAACGGCGGCGGGGCGGCCGACACGGCGGGACCCGCGAACACCGCTACGACGAGGGCCGCGGCGACGGCGACGCCTGTGGCTCTCGACCTGTGGCGCATGGCGACCTCCTTCTGGCCCGTCGGGCCTCAGGCCGAGGTCGGTCTCGCCACTGGCATCGGCACGCGTGCGGCGACCGGATCATGAGCGCCATGCCGTGGGCCTCGCGAGAGGCCCCGCCCCCTCTGTGTGGCGCATGGTGCCGCGCGAGCACCCAGGATGCCAGAGGCTTGTCCACGAGATGTGGTGCTCGACGGCACCGGCCCCGAAGAGCCGAGGACCCGAGATCGGCTCGGTCCTGCCGGCTCGACCCTCCCCATCACCCACGGCGCATCGCAACCGGCGGCGACCTCGGACCTCGGCCGTCGGGTCGACAATGTGCGCGACGTCGTCGCCGACGACGCGACCGAAGCCAGTCGGAAGGAGAGCCGCACGGTGACCGTCGCCTTCGACCACATCCCCCATCCCCGGATCGCCGAGCGCCGGAAGGCCGGACCGCCCAAGAGCGCCGATGAGCACGTCGGGCCCAACGGCCGGGTCGCCCTGATCCTGACGACGGCGGTCGGGACGATGTGGTGCGCCTACGCGTTCGCGATCCTCGCGCTCATCGCCCTGCCCCAGGCGCTCGGCGGCGGCCTGCTCGCCCTGATCCAGTGGGTGAGCCAGACGTTCATCCAGCTCGTGATGCTCTCGGTCATCATGGTCGGCCAGAACATCCTCAGTAGCGCGGCGGACAAGCGCGCCGACATGACCTACCGCGATGCGGAGGCGACATTCCACGAGGCCGAGCAGATCCAGTCCCACCTCAAGGCGCAGGACGACGCGCTCAACGCCCTGCTCGACAAGGTCCAGAAGCTGGAGGCGACCCTGGGCAAGGAGTGACGACCGCCGACCCGCTGATCATGAGATGCCCACGACGGTCGCCGGACTGCTGGTTGCGCCAGTCGCGGCCGGGCTCCTGTTGCTGAACGTCGTCGAGTCGGGCCCCGCTGCAGCGCTCGGCATCGTGGGTATCGGTCTGATTGCTGCGTCAGCTCGCAGGAGACCCGATCGGCCCTGACGCGCCGAGACGGATCCCCGCCGCGGACGCCCTGATGCCGTTCGGACCATACGACCAAGTGGACGTCAGACCGAGGTCACGACCGCGTGTCCTTGGCGGACTGACCCGCGGACGTCCGCGGGAGGAGCTCGAAGGTCGGATGGCGTCGAGCGTCGGCGACGTACTCGTCGACCGTCTCGTCGACCCGGACCCCGAAGTAGTGCAGGACGCCGACCGGAGGGCGGGTCGTTGGCCCGACCACGGCGCGCAGGAGCCGCGAGCGCTCATACGGCGCGAGGGCCTCGCGCATGATGACTCCGGCGGTCTCCGGAGCCAGCTCGACCGCGTCAACGAGGTCGGCGTGGCGGCCTTTCATCACGACCGCCTGACCTGAGGCGCGGAGGTTCCGGACCCAGTTGACCTCGCCGAAGGCCGCCTGCACGAACCGCCGATCACCGAGCTGCATCATCGAGACCGGCGCGCCGCGTGACCGGCCGCTCGACCGGCCACGCACGGTGAGAAGCACATTCGGCCCTCCCGGGAGACCGACGCCGAGGTACCTGCTGAATACGGGGTTGAGAAGCCGAATGGCCCACGCGGCGTGCAGGAAGACGATCGCGAATAGGGATACGGCGACCGAGCCGATTGCGTGGCGCATCGACATAGCGTAGGCCTGTCCTGTGCCAGGGTACGACTCGGCGGTCGACTGGTGCGCGGCGAGTGCGACCAAGTGGACGCCGATCCCAGGTCACGACCGAGTGGTCCTCGGGCGTCTCTGGAGATGCCACGGCCTCGCGACCCCTTCCCTTCCCGGTAGGCTCTGGTCATGCGACGACGCGGCGTGAGCTACCGACCCTGCGTCCTTCCACAACGGTGAGCACTTCGGGGACCCGCTGTCGCCCGGATCGTTCAGCGCGGAAGGGCAGGTGACGTGACGAGGGCTCGGCTCCAGCTCACGCGCGAGCAGGTCCTCACGTATCGACGGACCATCGGGGCGCTCGACGCACGGCTGCCACCGGGCCCGACGTCGCTCAGGCGCGCAGCCTGGGCGGGCCTGCAGGACAGCATGCCGCGGGCGGCCGTCCTCTCGATCCATGCCCGTGTCCACGGGACCGGACCGGACACGTGGGAGGACCCGTCGCTCGTGCAGCTGTGGGGGCCGCGGTTCAGCGCCTACGTCGTCGCTGCGCGTGACCTCGCGGTCTTCTCGCTCGGGCGGCTCCCCGACGACGCCGAGGGGCGACGCGCTGCCGAGGATCTCGCCCGCCGGCTGCACACCTTCCTCGACGGCGGAAGGATCACCTACGGCGAGGCGGGGCGCGGGCTCGGCGTGCACCCGAACAGCCTCAGGTACGCCGCGCCGACCGGCAGGGTGCTGATCCGGTGGGACGGGGCACGTCAGCCCACCGTCTGGACCGTGCCGCCGCCGGATGCGGACCCCCGCGACGCGCGCCTCGAGCTCGCGCGCCGATACCTGCACGTCTTCGGTCCGGCAACGCCCGCGGCATTCGCTCAGTGGGCCGGGCTCGGGCCGGCGGATGGCCGCGCCGCGTTCGACGCGCTCGTCGGATCGCTGACGCCGGTGCGGACGCCCGTCGGCGATGCGTGGATCCTGAGCCGCGACGAGCCGACGTTCCGCGCCCCCGGCGGACCCGCAGCGTCGGCGCGGCTTCTCCCGAGCGGGGACGCGTACTTCCTCCTGCAAGGCGCCGATCGGGAGCTCCTGATCCCTGACCCTGGCCACCGTCGCGAGCTCTGGACCCCCCGAGTCTGGCCTGGCGCCGTCCTCGTGGCGGGCGAGATCGTCGGGACGTGGAGACGCGCGCAGGCCGACGTCACGATCGAGTCGTGGCGCCGGCTCTCGCGCGCGGAGCGCGAGGCGGTGGAGGCGGAGGCCGCGTCCATGCCGCTGCCCGGTATCTGGCAGCGCGCCCGGGTCCGCTGGGACGACTGAGGATGGGGAACGGCCCGTCGCGAGGGACAGACGGCCCCCGGGGGACGCTCCGGGGGCCGTTTCGTGCGTGAAATGGTGGTGAGCCCGGGAGGACTCGAACCTCCAACCCGCTGATTAAGAGTCAGCTGCTCTACCATTGAGCTACGGGCCCGGTCGTGCGGCGCGGGTCGGGCAGGCTCGGACGGGGCCGATCATCGGCGGACCGAGAGGGGACCGGCGCCGACGCAGGATACCGCACCGAGGGCCGCGAGCGCAGGGGTCGTGTCGGGGGACGGATGAGATGGTCCGCGGTATCCTGCCCGAGCCCGCATCGCGACTTCCACCGGCGAGAGGCGTGTCTCAGCTGCTCGATCCCCGTCCGCTGTCCCCTCGGCTCCGCCCGGTGGCCAGGGCGCTCGCCGTCGGCGCGCTCGTCGGGGCGCTCGCCGCATGCGGGACGGCCATCCCGAGCCCGACCTCACCGCTGGCGAACCCACTATCGGCGTCGGCACCACCGTCGGCGTCGCCCTCGGCGGAGCCCTCGGCCTCCGCTGACACGTCGTCGGCCGGTCCCGATGTGAGCCCGGACGTCATCGGC
>JAPVSP010000462.1:0-9503 GCA_047519685.1 Chloroflexota bacterium | reverse complement strand
TCATGTGGATAAGCGTCTTGATTTTCGTCGGCGGACCCGCCATACCCTCGGTCACCGAACGAGGGGCGTTGACGCGCGGCCCGCGTCCCGGCCGCCTGAGCCGCGCCGAGCCACTGGCGAGACCGACCCGTTGAGGAGAGGGCGCTTGCGCGCCTGGAAGGAGGCGGTCTCGTGAACCTTCGGTCGATCTTGCGCCGAGCGACGGCAGGCGCCGCGGCGATGGGCATGGTCGGCACGCTGCTCACCGTCGCGGCGCCTGTTGCGAGCGCGGCGGGTGCCTACACGTGCACGGGCGGCGTCATCCCGCCCGGCTCGTATCGCGCGATCACCGTGACCGGCATCTGCGTCATGCCGGCCGGCGCCGTGAACGTGCAGACCGACCTCGCGGTCGCGCCCGGTGCCGTGCTCGTGGCCGGCATCCCCGGGAGCCCCACGAATGTGACGCTCACTGTGTCCGGCGGCCTGAGCGTCGGCAGTGGCGCTGTGCTGCTCCTGGGCTGTGCGCCATCGTTCGGGTGCGACTACACGACGAGCGACGTCGTCGGCGGAGGCCTCGTCGCGAGCGGCGCCCTGGCGGTCATCCTGCACGGCGTCTCGATCATGGGCGGCCTCTCGATCCTGGGCGGCGGCGGCGGATCCTCGTGCGATCCGAACCCGTTGCTCACGGCCCTGGCAGGGTTCCCGTTGCCCGCCTACGACACGACCGAGGATTCGAGCGTATCGGGCGGTGTCGCCGTGTCCGGCGTCGTCTCCTGTTGGATGGGCTTCGCCCGCAACCGGGTCAACGGCACGGTCACCTTCGTCGACAACGCCCTGGCCGACCCGGACGCGATGGAGATCCTGGCCAACGCGATCAACGGGCAGCTGGCGTGCTCGGGGAACACGCCGACCCCGACGAACATCGCGGACGGGGTCGCCTTCGAGCCGAACGCGGTGACCGGCAAGGGATCGGGGCAGTGCGCCGGCCTCTGACGGTGCACGGCTCTGACCCAGCCAGGTTTCGTTCCACGGCAGCGGCGCTTCCGACCCCGACGGCCCACGCCGTCGGGGTCGGCTCGAGGCGTCCCCACCGGTCGGCGTGAGCCCGGCACGCCAAGCCGGCCCGACCTACGCGGCAGGCGATGGCGCGGCGTCGGACTCCCGGGGCGTGGGCTCGCCCTCGATCGTCACGCGCGGCAGCCAGCGCAGGAAGGGCGGCAGGTACCAGTTCCAGTCGCCGAGCAGGCGCATCGTCGCGGGGAGCAGCACGCTCCGGATGATCGTGGCGTCCAGGAGCACGGCCACCGCCAGCCCCAGGCCGAGCTCGCGGATGATCACCAGGCGCAGCGTCACGAAGACGGCGAACACGACGACCATGATCGCCGCGGCGCTCGTGACCGTGCCAGCGGTGAGCGTGATCCCCCGGGCGACCGCCTCGTGGGAGTCCGCGCCCTGGTCGAGCGCCTCCTTCACCCGCGAGAGGATGAACACCTCGTAGTCCATCGAGAGCCCGAACAGGATCGTGAAGACGAAGATGGGCACCCAGTTCTGGATCACCTCGGTGGGCCGGACGTCAAGCTGGGAGCGGAACCACCCCTCCTGGAACACGAGCACCAGGGCGCCGAAGGCGGCGCCGGTCGACAGCAGGTTCAGCAGGATCGCCTTGATCGGGATGACGATCGAGTGGAAGACGAGGAGCAGGAGGACGAAGGAGAGACCGAGCACGAAGACGAAGATCCGGTCGATCCCGCCGGTGTAGATCTCGGTCTGGTCGAGGCTCACCGCGGCGCTGCCGCCGACGTAGGCCTGGACGTCCGGCACGCCGCTGAAGATGGCGGGCACGATCTGCGAGCGGACCTGCCGGACGATCTGCCAGTTCGCCGGGTCGTTCTTCTCGCCGGACATGACCACCGACACTGACTCCACGGTGCCGTCCGTCGAGGTCGTCCGCTGGGGCGGACCGCTCAAGCCTGGCACCGCGAGCAGCGCCGGCTCGAGCCGGGCGATCGCCGCCTGGGTCGCCGGGCGGTCGGCGTGCGTCACGACCACCGAGAAGCCCAGGAGCGTCCCCTGGGGCCAGTGGGCCTGGAGCGCCTCGATGGCCTGCACGCCGTCGAGGCTCTCCGGGAAGGAGGTGATGTCGCTCTCGCCGAGGCGCAGCCGGGTCACGGGCGAGGCGAGGGCCAGGAGCAGGAGCGCGGCCGCGACGGCGGCGATGAGCGGGCGCCGCATGACGGCGTGGACGATCGCGGCCCAGGCGCCGCTCCCGTCCTCCCATCGTCGGGCGAGGAACGGCACCCGGCCCCGGTCGACGCGGTCGCCGAGGATCGAGAGGACCGCCGGCAGGAAGACGAGGCTCCCGACGACCGAGACCAGGATGACCGCGATGGTCCCGATCGCCATCGACTGGAAGATCGAGACGGGCAGCAGGAACAGGCCGGCCAGCGAGATCATCACGGCCATCCCGCTGAAGAACACCGCGCGGCCCGCGGTCGAGCTTGCGACCTCGATGGCGCCAAGCTTGTCGCGCCCGGCCCGCCGCTCGGAGCGGAACCGGGTGATCATGAAGAGCGAGTAGTCGATCGCGACGGCGAGGCCGACGAGGACGATGAGCTGGCTGGCGTAGGGGCTGACGGGCTCGACGACCTGGCTGAAGATCCCGAAGATGCCGAAGGCGGCCAGCAGCGCGCTCACGGCGAGGACCAGGGGCACGAAGGCGGCGACCAGCGCGCCGAAGGCCACCAGGAGGATGAGGAACGTCGCCGGCAGGCTGATCCTGAGGGCCCCGTCGAGGTCGCCGTTCACCATCTCGTTGATCTGGTCGTTGATCAGCGTGTTGCCGATCGCATGGATCCGGTACGCGGGGAAGTCGGCCTCGATCGAGGCGATGACCGGCGCGAGCGCCCGGCTGCGGGTCTCGAGCGCGGCCGACTCGCCCTCGATCCGGCCGACGATGCGGACGCTCGTGAGGTCGGGAGCGAAGAGCCCGGCGGTCGGAGGCGTGGAGTAGGGATCGGTCAGCTGCGCGAGCGCGGGGCCGGTCGTGCCGTCCACGGCCGCGTCCACCGCGCGCAGCCGGCCGACGATCGTCTCGACGGACTGCCGGAACGCGGGATCGGTGACCTTCAGGGAGGGGCTCGTGACCACGACGTCCAGCTCGTCCGAGGAGGTGGCCGTCCCTCCCGAGCTCATCGCTTCGAAGGCGCGACCCGACTCGGTCTTGGTGACCTCGCTGCCACCCGTGGCGTTCACGGCCTTGATCCCGCCGAGCCCCTGGCTCACGACGAAGAGCCCGATCGTGACCACGAACCACGCCGCGATCACCGGCCAGCGGTGGCGCGCGCTCCAGACGGCCACGCGAACGGTCCACGCCGGTCGTGGGCGGGGCGGGCCGTTCCGCACGGGGCCCGAGGCGTGCTCCTCGCGTCGCTCCCCCATGTCGGCCCTCCCATGCCGGCGCCGCTCGACAGCCTCGCGCGCGGGCTCGTTCGATCGGCTACGCCTCGACCGAGGATTAAACCACGACCCGGTGGCGGATCCGGCGCTCGTCAGGGCGTCGCCAGCCTGCTGATCCGGCGGGGATCGGCCCGCTCGGGTGGGGGTCGTCGGTGGCGACCGGCTCGACGGCGACGGGCCGAGCGACGGGCCGGTGATGCGGACCTCGCCCGCGCTACCGGGGCCGGCGGACGAGCGTCACCTCGAGGTGGATCGCGGCCAGGAGGTGGATGGCGGCCACGAGGTAGATGGCCGTGAGGATCCCGGCCAGCGGCACGAGCAGGAGCAGGGGGCCGAACGAGCTGAAGACCGCGGTGATCTCCCCCTGAGCGAGCATGGGCCCGAGGATGACGGCCGGCAGGGCGAGCAGGCCGATCACGCCCATGGTCGCGGTCTGCTTCTGGACCGTCGTCCACTGGGCGGAGGCCCAGACGGACACCAGACCCAGGAGGGGACCGAGGAACGGCAGGAGCAGCGCCCCGACGGTGAGCATCACGACCGCGCGGATCTCCTCCGCGCCCCACGGCGATCGGGTCGCGCCGGGGCCCGGCGCCGCAGCCACGCCGGCCGTGCAACGATCGGGAGCGGTCTCGGCGTCGACGATCTCGTCGGGTGGCCCGAGGCGCTCGAGGACGTCGCGCACGGTGGCCTCGTCGGCGCGCCACGCCTCGGCGAGGGCCTGCTCGATGTGCCCGCGGACCTCGACGACCAGCTCGGCCCGGCGGTCCTCCCTGAGCGGCGCAGCGGCCGTCTCGAGGCGTTCGAGGTAGCCGCTGACGAGTGTCTCGGGATCCATCTCACAGTCCTCCCTGGTGCGCGCCCGCAAGGAGCGCGTCGACCGCGTCGCGAAAGCCGCGCCAGTCGGCGACGAAGGCGACGAGGACGCGCCGGCCCTCGTCGGTGATCCGGTAGTAGCGGCGCGGTGGTCCCGAATCGGACTCGCGCCAGGTCGTGGTCACGAGACCGACCCGCCGAAGCCGGGCCAGCAGCGGATAGACCGTGCCCTCGCTCGTCACGAGCCCTCGCGCGCCCAGCACGCGCACGATGTCGAAGGCGTACGAGTCCGCCTCGCTGATGAGGGCCAGCACGCAGTACTCGACGACACCCCGGCTGAGCTCGGGCGGCGGCTTCCGTGTTGCCCCCACTACCATGCGACGCATGGTAGTCGGCTGAGGCGGAGTGTCAATCCCCGCCTGGGACTGGGGCCCGCCGCGTCCATCGGATCGACGACGCGACGAGCACGGCCCGGAACCGCCTGAGGTGGCCTTGACTCCCGGATGGGCCCGTTTGGCTTGAGTGAGGCGGGTCCTGGGGTTTCAGTGCGGGATGACCGTCCCGCCTCCGTCAGCGAGAACGACTGCCGCCGACAGCAGAGCCAGCGCTGCGCCGAGGATCCAAGCCGTGAGGACAGTGCGCGGAGTTCGGAAGCGAGCAGGCACGGGAAGGCTCCTTTCGAGAAGAGGGCCCACCCGGGCTCAAGACCTGGCCGCATTGGCGATGCAGCCGCCCGTATGCTACGGTTCAGCCATGGGGAAGTCAAGTATTGCTAAACAACTCCGCACGGGGGCGGGGTCCGCTGCAGCGATGGAGCTCGGGCGGCGGGTGCGCGAGAGACGTCTGGCCGTCGGGATGACCCAGGCGGAGCTGGCGGCCCCGCTGTCCAAGGCATTCGTTTCGGCCGTCGAGAAGGGGCACGCCCTGCCCTCTCTCGGCACGCTGTGGTTGTTCGCATCACGGCTCGGGATCGGGGTGGGCCATCTCGTCGACGATGTCAACGGTATTGGAACGCCGCAGTACACTCCGTCTGATGACCTCAGGACGCCTCGCCCGAGACGCGGCCGTGGACGCCGGCCCCCAGCGGCGCCGCGTCGTCGTTGACGACTCCGAGCTCGCGCGCCGCATCGGGACGCGCCTGCGCCAGACGCGGCTCGCCGCGGGGCTGACGCAGCAGCAGTTGGCCGCCGGCCGATACACCAAGGCCTACGTCAGCGCACTCGAGACCGGCCACAGCAAGCCCTCCATGGCCGCGCTGACCTTCTTCGCCGACCGGCTCGGGGTGGCCGCGAGCCGATTCCTCAGCGACGAGCCCGCCGCGTGGCGACGGCTCGAGGTCGACCTCGCGCTCGCGTCGGGTCGGTGGCAGCTCGCGGCTGACGGCTACCGCGAGCTCCTTGAGCACCAGCCGACAGCCGAGGTGCGCGCCGAGCTCCTGTCCGCGCTCTCCGAGGCCCTCGTCCGACTCGACCGCGGCGCCGAGGCGGCGGCCGCCGGAGCCGAGGCGGCCCGGATCTTCGCCTCCCTCGCGCGCGAGGCGGATGCCGCGATGGCCAGCTACTGGCTGGCGGCCGGGGAGTACGAGCAGGGGAACACCGTCGAGGCGGAGTCGATCTTCAAGGACCTGCTCGCCCGGGTGCGCGGGGGCCTGCGCGTGGAGCCGGACTTCGAGCTGCGGCTGATCATGGCGCTGTCGAGCACGGCGTCACGCGATGGGCGGCACGGCGTCGCCCTGGCCTACCTCGAGGAGGTCCGCGGCCTGGCCGACTCCCTGGATGACCACAGGCGCGCGACGTTCCTGTTCGACCTCGCCTACAGCTACCGGGAGACGGGCGACTACGAAGCCGCCGTCAGGATGGGGATCGCGAGCCTCGCCCTGTTCCGCGCGACGACCTTCGAGCTCGGCAGCGGAGCCCTCGAGAACGACCTTGCGCTCTCGTTCCTGGCGCTCGGCAACCTCGACAGGGCCGAGGACCTCGCGGCCAGCGCCCAGAGGCGCTTCGAGAAGCTCGGCGATCGCCGGTGGCTCGCCCACGTGGTCGAGACGCGGGCGCGGATCGCTCTCGCCCGAGGTGACCAGGCCGGTTCCCGGGAGCTTGCATCGTCGGCGCTCAGCCTGGCCATGGAGACGCATAACGACAAGGCGGCGGTCAGCGCGCTCCTGGCCCTGGCGCGAGCTCATCGAGCGCTCGGTGACCCGAGCACTGCCGCGGCTCACTACGAGCGGGCGGTCGATCTTGCCCGCGGCTCGTCGCGCCCGGGTCCCATCCGCGACGCGCTGGGCGAGTGGGCGGACGTCCTCACGGAGTCCGGGCAGCACGAACGGGCCGCTGCCCTCCTCAGGGAGGCTCTGAGGACCCTCTGAGGCCCCCCGGAGCGCCTCGGGCGAGCGCATCGCGGCGCGCACGGTGGCTGCGGCCGGTGGACCCGAGGCGCGACCGGGCGGGGCCACCGGCAGGTCGGGGCGCGGAGGTATAGTAATGCTTGACCATCGGCCACCCGCTGTCGCGAGTCTCGGAGGGTCCGACCATCAGCGCGCCATCGCACGAGCCCCGGCGTGCGCGGGGAGTCGCCAGTCGGCGCATCTCGGGGCTGCTGGAGTCGCCGGACCTGCTCCGTCCGGTGTTCCAGCCGATCCTCTCGCTCGCCGCCGGGACCGTGGTCGGCTACGAAGGGTTCAGTCGCTTTGCGCTCGAGCCCGTCCGGCCCCCCGATCGCTGGTTCGCCGAGGCGGCGCGGGTCGGCCTGGGGGCCCAGCTCCAGGCCATGGCGATCGGGCGGATCCTCGCCGTCACTGCCGAGGCTGGCCTGCCGGCGGCGACATTCCTGTCCTTGAACGTGAGCCCCCGGTACCTGTCCGACCCCGGCGTCGAGGCCGCCATGGCCGCGGCCGATCCCTCCTGCCTGGTCGTGGAGCTCACCGAGGAGGAGGCGGTCGACGACTACCGTGCCCTGCGGCGGGCGATGGCCCCGTATCTCCGAGGTGGCATGCGCTTCGCCGTGGATGACGCCGGTGCCGGCTTCGCCTCGATGCGTCACGTGACAGAGCTCCAGCCCGCGTTCGTGAAGCTCGATGCCTACCTGATCCGAGGCATGCGCAGTCGCCAGACGCTCCGGGCGTTCCTCCGCGCCATCAACGGCTTCACCACGGAGATCGGGGCCACGCTCGTTGCCGAGGGCGTCGAGGCGGCGAACGATCTGGCCCTCCTGACGGAGACCGGCTTCCCGCTCCTTGCCCAGGGTTTCGGGATCGCTCGGCCAGCGGCGCCGTGGCCCGATGTGAACGAGGCAGCCATGCGCGCGTGGCATGACGCGAGCCTGAGCCGGCCGACGTCCCGCGACCCCGACCGGCCGATGACATCGGTCGGCGGGCGAGTTCGCGGACGAGTCAAGGAGCCAGCCGCCCCGATCCCGATCGAGAACGGAGTGAACATCGGCGCGATGCTCGGCCCGAGCCTGCGTCGCGCCGGCATCGAGAGCGTCGAGACCCTGCGGACGATGGGGGCCGTGGCTGCCTGGTGGCGGCTTCGTGCGATCGAGCCCGAGGTCGCCACGGATCGGACGCTGCTGGCCCTCGAAGGGGCGATCCGCGGCGTGCGATGGGCCGCGATCCCGAGGGTCGAACGTCGCCGGCTCATCGGCGCGGTCACGATCGAGTAGGGCGACCCCAGGCCCAGGCGGTGACGGCCGGTTCGCGGCAGGGCTCCGGCGCGAACGGTTCCGATGGCGCCGCGCCCTGACAGCGGTCGAGACGCCCCTGGCCGAGCGGCGGGCTGGCGGTCGACCGGGTTCCACCTGGGACCGCGTTGGGATAGGCTCAATGCCCCACATGGACGTTGCGAGGGCATCGGTGATCTGCTCGAACTGCGGGACCGAGAACGAGGCCGGGCGCAAGTTCTGCTCCGAATGCGCCGCGCGCCTGGCGATCGCCTGTCCTTCCTGTGACGCCCTGAACCCGCCGACCGCCAAGTACTGCGGCGAGTGCGCGACACCGCTGATCGCCGGAGCCCCAGCCGCTCCGGCGGCTGCCCGACCCGCCGTCGCCCCCGCCGTGCCGGTCGCGGAGCGCCGGCTCGTCTCGGTCCTCTTCGCGGATCTCATCGGCTTCACGACCCTCGCCGAGGGCCGCGACGCGGAAGAGACGCGCGACCTCCTCTCCCGGTACTTCGAGCTCGCTCGCGAGGTGATCGCCCGCTACGGCGGCGAGGTCGAGAAGTTCATCGGCGATGCGGTGATGGCCGTCTGGGGCACGCCGACCGCCCATGAGGACGACGCCGAGCGCGCTGTCCGGGCGGCGCTCGACCTCGTGGCCCGGGTATCGCGCCTCGACGAGGAGGTCGGCCTGCCCGGCCTCCAGCTCCGGGCGGGGGTGATGACCGGGGAGGCGGCTGTCGCGATCGGGGCGACCGGTCAGGGGATGGTGGCGGGCGATCTTGTCAACACGGCGTCTCGGCTGCAGACCGCGGCGCCGCCATCGACCGTGCTCGTCGGGGAGTCGACCTACCATGCAGCCCGCGGCGCGATCGCATTCGAGCCCGCCGGCGAGCATGTCCTCAAGGGCAAGGCGGCCCCCGTGCCGGCGTGGCGTGCCACAGGCGTCGTGGCGATGGTCGGCGGCGCCAACCGGGCGGGGACCATCGAGCCGCCGTTCGTCGGTCGCGAGCCCGAGTTCCACGTGCTCAAGGAGCTCGTCCATGCGACCGGCCGCGAGCGCCGGGCCCGCATGGTCTCGATCGTCGGGGTCGCCGGCATCGGCAAGAGCCGCCTCGCCTGGGAGCTCGAGAAGTACATCGACGGGCTCGTCGAGACGATCTACTGGCATCACGGCCGGTCGCCGGCGTACGGCGACGGCATCACGTTCTGGGCGCTCGGCGAGATGGTCCGGCGGCGGGCCGGCATCGCGGAGATGGACGACGAGACCCAGACCGCGGCCCGCCTCGAGGCGTGCCTGCGCGACTACGTCCCCGACGACGAGGAGCGGCGCTGGGTCGGGCCGGCGCTTCGCGCGCTGCTCGGCCTCGAGCGAGACCTGACGGCGGAACGCGAGGAGCTCTTCGCGGCCTGGCGGACGTTCTTCGAGCGCGTCGCGGCCCGTGGGACGACCGTCCTCGTCTTCGAGGACCTCCAGTGGGCCGACGCCGGGCTGCTCGACTTCATCGAGGCGGTGCTCGAGTGGTCGAGGGCGCAGCCGATCCTGATCGTCACCCTGGCCCGGCCCGAACTGCTCGATCGGCGCCCGGACTGGGGCGCCTCCC
>JAPVSP010000461.1:0-4522 GCA_047519685.1 Chloroflexota bacterium | reverse complement strand
AGCGCGCCTCCCCGTCCGCCGGAACGCTCGCGGCGCCGGACGCCGACGTCGTGGGGCGCGCGCGGGCGTACGAGGCCGCTGGCGCGGCCGCGATCTCGGTCCTCTGCGAGCCCCACTGGTTCGGCGGTTCGATCGACGACCTGCGCCGCGTCCGGCGGGGCGTCGCCATCCCGGTCCTGGCGAAGGAGTTCGTCGTCGACCCGCGCCAGCTCCCGCTCCTCCGGGCGGCGGGCGCGGATGCCGTGCTCCTCCTCGCGTCGCTCCATCCGAGGCGCCGGCTCGGGCGGCTCGTCGACGCTGCGCTCGACCTCGGGCTCGAGCCCCTCGTCGAGGCCCACGACCTCCACGAGCTGGAGCGCGCCCTGTCGACGCGGACGCGCGTGATCGGCCTGAACAACCGGGACCTGCGGACGCTGGCGGTCGATCCGGAGCGGGCGGTCCGTCTCCGGTCGACCGTGCCGGACGACCGGCTCGTCGTCGGGGAGTCGGGGGTCGGGGATCCCTCGACGCTCGGCGGCTGGCGGGCGCTCGGGTTCGATGGCGCGCTCGTCGGGGAGGCGCTCATGCGCGCGCCCGACCCCGCGGCGGCGGCGCGGGCGTTCGTCGAGGCCGGCCGCCCCCCCGCGGACCCGGCGATCGCGGGCCGGACCCCGTTCGTGAAGATCTGCGGGATCGTCCAGGCGGCCGGCGCCCTTGCGGCGGTCCGGGCCGGCGCCGACGCGATCGGCCTCAACTTCGTCCCGGGTGCGCCGAGGGCCCTCGACCTCGCCCAGGCCGCCGAGCTCGCGCGGGTCGTCCGCTCCGCCGCTCCACCCGCACGTCGGCCCCGGATCGTCGCGGTGACCGTCGATCCCTCGACCGACGAGGTCGCGGCGATCGCCGAGGCGATCGACCCCGACGCCGTCCAGCTGTCCGGCACGGAGACGCCGGCGCTGGTCGCGGCCCTCGCTCGCGCGGGGCGCCCGGTCTGGAAGGTCCTCCACCTCCCGCCCGAAAGCGCCAACGACCCCCAGGGCACGGCGGCTGCGGCCACGGCGGCGACGGTCGAGCGCGCCCGCGCCCACCTCGCGGCGGGGGCCGACCGGCTGTTCCTCGACACCGCCGGCGGCCCGTTCCCGGGTGGCACGGGACGGCGGGCCGCGACCCTCCTCGCGGCGGCCGTCGCCCGCGAGGTCCCGGTCACGCTGGCCGGCGGGCTCGACCCCGCGAACGTCGGTCCAGCGCTCCTGCGGATCCCGGCCGTCGGCGCCGACGTCGCGTCGGGCGTCGAGGCCCCTCGCGCCCCGGGCGAGCGGCCGCACAAGGACCCGCTCCGCGTCGCCCTCTTCGTCAAGCGGGCCCGGGCGGCGCGGATCGACCGACCGGATGTTCCCGCCCGGCCCACGCCGGTCGATCCCGGCCTGCTCGAGGCGGACGAGCGTGGTCGCTGGGGTCTCGACCGCTCGTTCGGCGGGCGCTACGTCCCCGAGACCCTCATCGCCGCGCTCGAGCAGCTCGAGCGGGCGTACCTCGACCTGCGGCGCGACCCGCGCTTCTGGGCCGAGCTCCGGGCGCTGCTGGCGACGTTCGCCGGCCGACCGACCCCGCTGTACCGGGCCGATCGGCTGGCGGCCGAGACGCTCGAGCGGGCGGCCGCGCTGGCGGGCGGCGATGAGGCGCCGCCCCGCCGGCTGCGCCTCTATCTCAAGCGTGAGGACCTCGCCCACACCGGCGCGCACAAGATCAACAACGCGCTCGGGCAGGCGCTCCTGACCCGCCGGCTCGGGAAGTCGCGGGTCATCGCCGAGACCGGCGCCGGCCAGCACGGCGTCGCGACCGCGACCGCCTGCGCCCTCCTCGGGCTGCCCTGCGTCGTGTACATGGGCGCCGAGGACGTCGAGCGCCAGGCGCCGAACGTCGGACGGATGCGTGCCCTCGGGGCCGAGGTCGTGCCGGTCCACGGCGGCTCGGCCACGCTGAAGGACGCCATCAACGAGGCGATGCGGGACTGGGTCACGAACGTCGGGACGACCCACTACGTCCTCGGCTCGGCGATGGGCCCGCACCCGTACCCGACGATCGTCCGCGATCTCCAGCGGGTCATCGGCGACGAGGCGGCCGTCCAGGTCGCGACGGCCGAGGGCCGGCTGCCGGATCTCGTCCTCGCCTGCGTCGGGGGCGGCTCCAACGCGGTCGGCCTGCTGACCCGGTTCATCGGCGAACCGACCGTCCGGCTGGCCGTCGCCGAGGCCGCCGGCGACGGGATCCCGACCGGCCGGCACGCTGCGGCCCTCGCCGGGGGTTCGGCCGGCATCCTCCACGGGGCGCGCTCGCTGATGCTCCAGGATGCCGACGGCCAGGTCGTCGAGGCGGTGTCGCTCTCGGCCGGTCTCGATTACCCGGGCGTCGGGCCGCAGATCGCGGCACTCTTCGTCGGTGGACGGCTGCGGATCGACGCCGCGACCGACGCGGAGGCCGTCGCCGCCGTCCGCTGGGTCACCCGGACCGAGGGGATCCTGCCGGCGCTCGAGACCGCCCACGCGTTCGCGGTCCTGCCGAGGCTGCTCGCCGGCGCGACGACCGGGGCGCCATGGCCCGAGGAGACGGTCGCGATCGTGGGGCTGTCGGGTCGCGGCGACAAGGACCTCACGGCCATCGAGCGCTGGGAGGCCGCGCACCCGTGACCGCGGCGCTTCGACCCACGGCCTCCGGGACCGACGCGACCGCCGGCGCGCAGCGGATCCGCGATGCGTTCGCCGGCGCGGCCCGTGCCGGGCGGATCGCCCTCATCCCGTACGTCGTCGCGGGCTACCCCGACGCGGAGGCCTCGTTCCGGGCCGCGCTGGCCGCGATCGACGGGGGTGCCGACCTCCTGGAGGTCGGCCTGCCGTACTCGGACCCGCTCGCCGACGGGGCGACGCTCCAGCGCGCCTCCGCCGCGGCGCTCCGGGCCGGCGCGACGCTCGACCGCTCGCTCGACCTGCTCGCCCGGATCGCGGCGGCCCGGCCGGCGACCCCGCTCGTCCCGATGGGCTACGCGAACCAGCTCATCGGCGGCGGCGACGGCTCCCGCCTCGCGGGCCGACTCGCCGCGGCCGGTGCGGCCGGGGTCATCGTCGCGGACCTCACGCCGGACGAGGGCGCGCCGTTCGAGGCCGCGGCCCGCGCCGCCGCCCTCGCCGTCGTCTACCTCGTCGCGCCGACGACGGCCCCCGATCGGCGCGCGTTCGTCGCCGGGCGCACCGGGGGCTTCCTCTACTGCGTCTCGCTGGTCGGCGTCACGGGTGCCCGCGCCACCCTGCCGGCGAGCGTCGGGCGGCTCGTCCGGGCGGTCCGCGCCGCCTCGCCCGTGCCGGTCGCCGTCGGCTTCGGGGTGAGCCGGCCCGCGCACGTCCGGGCGATCGCCCGGGCCGGCGCCGACGGGGTCATCGTCGCCTCGGCCCTCGTCGACGCGATGGGGCCCGACGGGCGCGACGTGGGGGCGCTCGGTCGGCTCGTCCGCGCCCTCCGCGGGGCGACCGCGCGATGACGTCGACGATGCCCGTCTGCGTCGAGCTCGCGCGGAAACGGGCGTTCGTCTGCTCGCTGGACTGGCCGGGCTGGTGCCGGGCGGGCCGCGACGAGGCCGCCGCGCTCGTCGCGTTCGCGGCGGCCGCCCCCCGGTACGCCGCTGTCGTCAGGGAGGCCGGCCGACCCTTCCCCGCCGGCGCGGCGATCGAGGTCGACGTCGTGGAACGGATCGACGGCGGCGTCGGGACCGAGTTCGGCGTCCCGAGCGCCATCGCGGCTCGGGATCGCCGGGCGGTCAACCGGGCCGAGGCGGAGCGGCTGGCGGGGCTCGTCGCCGCCACCTGGACGGTCTTCGACCGCGTCGCGGCGGCGGCCCCGGCCGAGCTGCGGAAGGGCCCTCGTGGCGGCGGGCGCGACACCGCCAGGATCGTCGCGCACGTGGTCGAGGCCGACCACGCGTATGCGCGCGAGATCGGCCTGCGAGTGGCGGCGCCCGGGCCGATCGACCGCCCGGCCATCCTGGCGATGCGGGCCGCCATGCTGGACGTCCTTCGCGAGCCGTCGGACGGCCGGCCGCTGGCCGACCGGAAGTGGCCGCTCCGCTATGCGGCCCGCCGCATCGCCTGGCACGCGCTCGACCACGCCTGGGAGATCGAGGACCGGACCGATCCGGCGGCGGGCTGAGCGGGTCAGGTCGAGAAGAGCGCCGCGACCTCGTCGAGGGCGAGCGGCGCCGGCGTCGAGGTGAGCCCGACGGCCGCCGCGGCCTCCCCGAGGACCCGCTCGGCCGTCCAGCCCGCCGCGCGAAGGTCGCGGATGCCGGTGTCGCCATCCGCCTTCGACAGCTTCGCGCCGCCCGCCTTGCGGACGAGGGGGTGGTGGAGGAACGCGGGCGGTCGCTCCCGACCGAGGAGCCGGGCGAGGCGGAGCTGGCGAGGCGTCGCCTCGAGGAGGTCCCGACCGCGGATCACGAGGTCGATCCCCTGGCGGGCGTCGTCCACGACGACCGCGAGATGGTAGGTCCAGTTCCCGT
>JAPVSP010000460.1:0-2610 GCA_047519685.1 Chloroflexota bacterium | reverse complement strand
GGCGCTCGCGGCGAGACCGCAGCCCAGATGGACGCGGTCCTCGGCTCCGTCGCCTCCGATGACCATGCCGGCTGGCTGAACGCCCTGGACGCGGCGCTCGCCTCCCGGAGCGGGACCTTCCCCGACGCCGGGGGCAAGCCGCAGCCGGTAACCCTGCGGATCGCCAACGCCCCATTCGCCCAGCGCGGGATGACCCTCGTGCCGGCATACCTCGACGCGCTGGCCTCCCGCTTCGGCGCCGGGCTGCGGCAGACCGACTACCGGGCGGACCCCGAGGCGGCGCGCCAGCTCATCAACGGCTGGGTCGCGGATCGGACCGAGCAGCGCATCCCCGAGCTGCTCGACCCGGGGGTCATCACGACCGCGACTCGGCTCACCCTCGTCAACGCGATCTACCTGAAGGCCGCCTGGGCCACGCCCTTCCCGGTGGACGCGACGAGGACCGGCCCGTTCACCCGGCCGGACGGCTCATCGGTCGACGTCCCGCTGATGTCGATCAGCGAGTCGCTCCGCTACGCCGAGGGTGCCGGCTGGCGGGCGGTCGAGCTGCCGTACGTGGGCGGCTCGCTGGCGCTCACGGTCATCGTCCCCGACGACATGGCGGCCTTCCAGTCGACCGTGACCGCCGACGCCATGGACGGCATCGTCGGCGGGCTCGAGACGAGGACGGTGTGGCTGACCTTCCCGAAGTTCGGGATCGAGACGAAGACGGACCTCGCGCGGACGCTGACGGCGATGGGCATGCCCCTCGCCTTCGACCCGGCCCGCGCCGACTTCTCCGGCATCACGCTCGAGGAGCAGCTGTACATCTCCGCGGTCATCCACCAGGCCAACATCGACGTCGACGAGAAGGGCACCGAGGCGGCGGCGGCCACGGCCGTCGTCCTGCGCGGGACCGCGGTGCCGGGCCAGCCGGTCGAGCTGCGGGTCGACCGGCCCTTCCTCTTCGCCCTGCGCGACCTGCCCACCGGCGCGGTCCTCTTCCTCGGCCGGGTCGCGGACCCATCCGCCCGGGGCTAGACGGCGGCCCGGCGGCGCGAGGCGTCGGGGGCCCCGGCGGCCCGGGCCGGATGGACCTGCCGCCCGGCGGGGCCCGCGTGTACCCTCGGGCCGAGCTCTCCACCGTGGAGGTCGCGATGTCGTCTCGTGTCGTTCGACTGCTCGTCGCCCTGCTCTTCGTCGCCTCGGTCGGCGCCTGCTCCTCGGGGGGCGCGGCCGTCCCGGCCGTCAGCGATGCCTGGGTCCGGCCGCCGGCCGGCTCGGATGTTCCCGCCGCCGCGTACATGACCATCACGAACCCGTCCGGACAGGCCGATGCGCTCGTGAGCGTGTCGTCGCCATCGGCAACGTCGGTCGAGATGCATGAGACCACGACCGACATGGGCGGGATGACGGGCATGCGCCCGGTCCCCAGGATCGACGTGGCCGCCGGCGGAACCGTCAAGCTGCAGCCCGGCGGATTCCATCTCATGATCACGGGCCTCTCGACGCCCCTCCAGGTCGGCGGGAAGCTGGAACTCGATCTCGTCTTCGAGCGAGCCGGCAAGGTCGTGGTCCAGGCCGAGGTCCGGCAGGGCTGAGATGCAGCCTCCGGCCGCCCAACGCGCCACGAGCGGGCGAGCCGGAGTCCTCGTCGGCGCGCTGCTCCTCGGGGTCGTCGCCGCGCTCGTCGGCGGGCTCGTCGTCCTCGTCGCCGTCGGCCCCCGTGGCGCGGCGCCGGGCGCCTCTCCGACGCCGTCGGCCGCCTCCTTCGCCTACGCGGGGGTCCGCGACGCTCCGCCGATCGAGCTGATCGACCCCGATGGCCGCCCGTTCTCGCTGGCCTCCCTGCGCGGCGACCAGGTCCTGGTCTTCTTCGGCTACACCCATTGCCCCGATGTCTGCCCGGTGACGATCGGTGTCGTCGGCCAGGTCCTTTCGAAGGTCGGCGCGGGGACGCGGGCGGTCTTCGTCAGCGTCGACCCGGAGCGCGACACCACGACCTGGCTCAAGGAGTACGTGCGGTACCTGCCGACGGGATTCACGGCCCTGACCGGCGACCCTGCCCGGATCAGGTCGACCGCCGATGCCTGGGGCGTGCGGTACGCGCGGGTCGAGACCGGCTCGAAGGACGCCTACTCGATGTCGCACACGGCCGACGTCTTCCTGGTCGATGCGGCCGGCCGGCTGCGAGCGCACTTCCCGTTCGGGACCGGCCCCCAGGCGATGGCGGAGGTCGTCGAGGCGGTCGCCGCCGCGGCCCCCTCCTCATCACCGTCGAGCGCGGCTCCCAGCCCGGCGCCCCTCCCGAGCCCGACGCCGACACCCGGCACCGCCGGATCCCTCCGCCCGGAGCTCGTCTCCACCTCGGTCTGGGCCGGTGGCCGGTCTCCCGTCATCCTCACCCTCAACGACACGACGGGCCGGCTCAACGACCCCGCGCTCCGAGCGACCGTGCAGCTGCGGAGCGTGGACGGCGACTCGGTCGGCGGACCGGTCGATGCCACGACCGTTCGACCGACCGGCCTGGAAGCGATCTCCTATGTCGCGACGCTCGACATCCCCGGGCCGGGGCCATGGCGCCTCGATGTCTCCGCCGTCGGCCCCGGGAAGGCCCTCGCGGGCGCGGTC
>JAPVSP010000459.1:0-4341 GCA_047519685.1 Chloroflexota bacterium | reverse complement strand
GCGCCAGCCGGCCCGCGTACACTCGGGCGATGGACCGCCGCGGCGCGCTGGTGCTGCTCGCGACCTGTGCGGTCGCCGTCTTCCTCGCCGGCCTGGAGCTGATGGTCACGGCCGTCGCCCTGCCGGCCATCGTCCCCGACCTCGCCTCCTGGTCCCAGCTCCGCCGCGCCTCGTGGATCGTGAACGGGTACCTCCTCGTGTCCGTGGTGACGATGCCCATCGCCGGCCGGCTCGCGGATCGGTATGGCATACGCCCGCTGCTGCTCGGCGGCCTCGGGGCGTTCGTCCTGGGCTCCCTGCTCGGCGGGGCCGCACCGTCGCTCGATGCCCTCATCGCCGCGCGCCTCGTCCAGGCTGTCGGGGCGGGGACGCTGGTGCCGGTCGCGACCGCGGCCGCCTCGCACCTGTTCGAGGGCCACGACCGGCCGCGCGCGCTTGGCGTCATCGGCGCCGCGACGTTCCTGGGCATGGCGGCGGGCCCGTTCGTCGGCGCGGCCGTCCTCCAGACGGTCCACCCGGCGGCGGCGCTCTCGGCGCTCGGCGTGACCGGCGGCCCGCTCCTCGATGCGCTCGAGCCGGCCTGGCGCTGGGTGTTCTACCTCAACGTCCCGGTCGCCCTGATCGCCCTGGCGCTCGCCTGGGCGGCCAGCGCCGGCTGGGTGACGCCGCGCCGGGCCGGACGGCCCGATCTCCCGACCGCCGGCGCCTTCACGGTCGGGCTCGGGAGCCTGCTGCTCGGCCTGTCGCTGCTCGGGGAGCGTCGCGACCCGACGGGCCCCGACCCGACCTTGTCCGTCGCCCTGCTCCTCGTCCTGGGACTCGCCGGGCTGGTGGTCGCCCTGGTGCTCGACCTCCGGAGCGAGGATCCCTTCCTGGACGTCCGCGCCTTCCGACGGCCGGCGTACGCGGCCGCCGCCCTCGTCTCGCTCCTGACCGGCTATGGCTTCGCGACCGCGATCATCGGCGCGGCGGTCTTCGTCGACCGTGTGCTCTACGGTGGGCCCGAGACGCAGCAGGTGGCGCTCGGCGCGCTCGCCGGCGCCACCGCGGTCGGTGCCCTCGTCTCGGGGCTCCTGGTCCGGCGGCTGTCGCTCGCCGCGGTCACCGTCGGTGGCCTCCTTGCCAGCGCGGGCGCGCTCGCGGCGATGGCGACGTGGGGTCCGGCCACCTCGCTTGCCCTGATCGCGGCCGTCCTGGCGCTCTTCGGGCTGGGCTTCGGCACGACCGTGACGCCACGCTCGACGGCGGCCGTCGAGGCCGTCGGCCGGGCCGGATTCGGCGCCGCCTCGGCGACGGTCACCGTCGCCCGCATGGTGGGCATGGCCGTCGGCCTGGCGATCCTGACCGCCTACGGCTCGACGACGATCGAACGGCTGACGACCGAGGTCTACGCGACACCGGACGCCTACCGGCAGTTCCTGCCGTCCGCGCTCCAGGGGCGCCCGCTCGACGACGGCCTCGTGGTGCAGGCCCTGGAGTCATGGGCGGCCGGAGAGGCCGGGCGCGTGCTCGGCGGGGTGTATCTGGCGGCCGCGGCCGTGACGCTCATCGCCCTGCCGCCCTCACTCGCGCTGACCGGGCGGGCGCGTATCCTGACGACCGGGCGCGCGGAGGCGCCCGCGGCGGGAGGAGACGGTGGCGACGACCAGCCCGAGACCAGCCTCGCCCTCTGAGCGGCCGGGCATCCCCGGGGCGCCCGTCGGCGGGGAGGGGGCGTCGGCCGGGGCGGTCCCGGCGGAGGCCGAGCCGGGATCGGGGCTGCGGATCGTCCGCTGGAGCCCCGACGGGACGACCGAATCACGCGACCCCGCCGCTCTCCGGCTGGCGCTCGCCGATCCGGCGGCCAGGGTCTGGGTCGACCTGACCGAACCCCGCCCTGAGCTCGTGGCGTATGTCGCCGCCGAGCTGGGTCTGCACCCACTGGTCGCGGAGGACATCCTCGAGCGCAACCAGCGTGCGAAGGTCGAGTTCACCGGCGATCGCCTGCACCTCGTGCTCTTCGGCCTGCGCTACGAGGGCGAGGTCGTGCTGACCGAGCTCGACTTCGTCCTCGGCGAGCGCTTCCTGCTCAGCGCCCACGAGGCGGCCTGGACCCCCGACCAGGTCGACGGGATGCGGCGGGGGGCCGCGCCGGTCCTCGCGGAGGGCGTCGACTACCTGCTCTGGACCCTCGCGGATGGGGTGGTCGATGCGTACTTCCCGGTCCTCGACCGGATGGACGAGGAGCTCGACCGGCTCCAGGACGACGTCGTCGACCGAACGGACCGCTGGACGCTCGAGCGCCTGTTCGCGCTGAAGCGCGAGCTCATCGAGCTGCGCCGGGCCATCGTGCCGACCCGGGAGACCGTCGCCCAGCTGACGAATCGCCAGCTCGCGCTGATCAAGCCCGAGCACGTCGTCTACTTCCGCGACGTGTACGACCACGTCATCCGGGCGACGGAGGACCTCGACACGCTGCGCGACCTCGCCTCGTCGACGCTCGAGGTCTACCTCTCGCAGGTCAACAACAACCTGTCGCTGATCATGAAGCGCCTGACGGGCGTGACGGTGATCCTGGCCGGTGCGGGGGCGATCGCCGGCATCTTCGGGATGAGCGAGGCCGGAGCCGCGTTCGCCGGCGGCGAGACCCTCGGGTTCTGGCTCGTCAGCGTCGGCGTCGTGGGGATCGTCCTGCTGGCGGCCGCCCTCCTCCGCAGGATCGGCTGGATCTGAGGCGCCGGCGGGACGCCACCGGCGGGCGTCCGGTACCGGACGCATCGCGGGCGACCCGGGGCGACCTCGGCTACGGTCCGCAGACGACGGGGTGCGGGCTCGGGTGGGCCTCGGCGGGATCCGCCGGGCCGGACGACAGGGGCATCGCGAGGACCTGGAGCTTGGGGATCGTCCCGTGCGGCCCCTCCGAGGTCTGCAGCCAGAGCTGCTCGGTCGTGGCGTCGATCGCGGCCTGCAGCGACGTCGAGTGCGGCAGCACCTGAGTGATGTCGTACAGGAAGAGCTGGTCGTCGCTGGTGTAGACCTGGACGAGCATGCCGATCATCGCGCTGCCGTTGTCGATCCTCGACTGGTCGAGGAGCGGCAGGAACATCCCGGTCCGGGCGTGGGCGTAGATGTACGTCGCCCGACCCTCGCCGGGCTGGCCGAGCTCCTGGATGTACATGGCCACGTCGCACAGAGGGTAGGCGTCCGAGCCGCCCGGCGGCTGGATGACGGGCAGGTCGATCCTCAGGGCCGGGATGACGATCCGGGTGGCGACCCGAGCCCCGCCCGACGGCGACGGCGAGGGTGACGGCGACGAGAGGTCGCCGCTCGGGCTCGGCGGTGCCGGGGTCGCCGGTGTCGGCGAGGCCGAGGCGCCCGGGACGGTCGCCTCGGCCTGGTTCGTGTAGCTCAGGAGCCCGGCGGCCAGCAGGGAGACGCCCGCGGCCGTCAGCACCGCGGGCAGGACGCGCGTCCGGATCCGCTCGAGCATCTCGCTCATCACGCCGACGATCGTACCCAACCGTCATCGGAAGGGCCCGGGAGCGATTGGTACGGGGCCTGCCGGGACGTTCGCCGCGGCCACACGGCGACGAGCGGCCGGACCTGCGGACGCGCCGCCGCGTCCGGCCACGGCGAGTGCGCTACGCTCGTCGCGATGAACCCCCGCGCGGCCGTCATCCTCGGCCTGGTCGCCGGCCTGGCGACCGCCGCCCTGGCGTTCGTCGCCATCCTCGCCGTCGCGCCCGACTCGACCGCCCGCCCGACGCCGGCGCCGTCGATCGACGCCTCGCCCTCGCCGACCTCGTCGGTATCGGCCGCCACCGCCTCGACCAGCCCGTCCCCGTCCGCTCCGGCCGGCTCGGGTGCCACGGCGTCGGCCGGCGCGTCTGGCTCCGCCACCGGTGCCTTCATGATCGGCCGGCCGGCGCCCGCCCTGAAGGTGCCGCAGCTCGGCGGGGGGACCATCGACCTGTCGGTGCTGAGGGGCAAGCCGGTCTGGCTGAACTTCATGGCGACCTGGTGCCCGTCGTGTCGCGACGAGCTGCCCCGGATGAACACGTATGCCGCGCGATACGAGGGCACTGGGCTGGTGATCATCGCCATCGACAGCCGCGAGGACCCGGCCATCGTCGCGCCCTACATGTCATCGCTCGACGTCGCGTTCCCCGTCGGGCTCGATGTCGACGGCTCGGCGCAGTCGGCCTGGGGGGCGTACGCGCTGCCGGTCCACTTCTGGATCGACGCCCAGGGGATCGTCCGCGACGGGGCGCTCGGCGGGATCGGCCCGGATGTCATGGCCGCGGGGCTGTCCAGGATCCTGCCGGGCGTCACCGTCAAGCCGTGACCCCGGCCACCTCCGGG
>JAPVSP010000458.1:0-3700 GCA_047519685.1 Chloroflexota bacterium | reverse complement strand
TGCCCTCGTCGTCCAGCAGGTGGTAGCGGATCGACCAGAGCGTGCCGATCTCGGGGGTCGGCACGACCTCGAGGTCGGAGACGCTCGTCCGGCAGCCCGGACACCAGTTGATGAGGGCCTCGGTGCGGTAGGCCAGGCCCTCCCGGTGGAGCCGGGCGAAGCTCGTCCGGACGGCCCGGGCCGAGATCTCATCCATCGTGAAGCGGAGGCGGCCCCAGTCGAGCGAGGCCCCCACTCGGCGCTGCTGGGCGAGCATGACGTGGCGGGTCGCCTCGACGAAGGCGTGCATCCGCTCGAGATATCGCTCTCGACCGAGCGATTGCCGGGATTCTCCCTCGGCGGCGAGGATGCGGTCGAGGACGACCTGGGCGGCGATCGATGCGTGGTCGAGTCCGGGCAGCCAGAGGGCCGGGCGACCGAGCATCCGGGCGTGCCGGACCATCAGGTCCTCGACCGAGGACCGCTGGGCGTGGCCGAGATGCAGCGAGCCGGTGACGTTGGGCGGCGGCTGGATGATGACGAACGGCGGGAGGGCGGGATCGGCGGTCGACCCGGCGCCGTCCGGGGCGAACACGTCCGCGGCCAGCCAGCGCTCGTAGATCGGCCCCTCGACGTCCGCCGGCCGGTAGGCCTTCGGGAGGCCCGCGCTCGTCCGCGTCTGCTCGGTCATCTCCGCTCCATCGGCTGCTCGGGCGTACCCGTGCCCAGGAATCGAACGCCCCGCTCGTCCAGCGGACGAACGGGGTCGTGGTACCACCTGCTGGTTCGACGCCCGGCGGTCCCCGCTCATCGCGGCGACCGGCTGCCGGCCGTCCTCACGGCGCGCTATCGGGCGCCAGCCGTCCCGGCTCTCGAGCGACCTTCACGTCCCGGTCCCCGCGCGGCTCGCACCGCCCCGCGCTCGCTGAAGGCCCGTCCGGACGTTACTCCTCTCGGTCCCCGCCGTGAGGCGCCGAGTCTAGCACGGGCGGATCGCCCGGCCTCGCGCCGCCCGGCCTCGCGCCGCCCGGCCTCGCGCCGCCCGGCCTCGCGCCGCCCGGCCTCGGGGGCACCAGGTGCGCAGCCACGACCGCGACGAGGACGACGGTCAGCCACCGCTCGATCCGGTGCCACCGGAGCGTCTCGACCGGGCCGGTGAGCACGAACGGCGCCAGGAACGCCATCCCGTAGAGGGGACGAGCCTCCGGGGACACGTATTCGGTCAGCAGCGTCTCCAGCGAGAACGACGCGGCCACGGTGGTCGTGACGGTGGGCGGCAGGGCGCGGCGCATCGCGACCCAGATCGCGATCGCCACGAGGTAGACGACGGCGGGCGGCCCCAGCAGCAGAAGGGCGACCCCCCATCCGCACGGCAGGTCGCCCTGGCACGGCGGCTGCGCGAGGGACAGGACGATCGGGAGGACGCCGAGCGCGACGATCGCCAGGGCCGAGGCCGTGATGAGCCGGTCGGGGACGAGGCGGCCGGTCGAGCCCGGAACGACCACCCGGGTCCCCCGTCCGGGCGGGCTACGCGGACTCACCCCGCTCGGCGAGCCACTCCGCGTAGTTGGTCTCGTCGACGCCGCGCTCGACCTCGGTCTTGGTCAGCAGCAGCGGCGCCCGTCCCTCCCGGATCGTCTCCTCGGTGATGATGCACTTGCGGACCTCGGTCCGCTCCGGGATGTCGTACATCACGTCGAGGAGCGCCTCCTCGACGATCGAGCGGAGTGCCCGGGCGCCGGTCTTGCGGGCCAGGGCGACCTCCGCCGCGGCCTGCAGCGCCGGGTCGGTGAACACCAGCTCGACCTTGTCGAGGCCGAGGAACTTCTGGAACTGCCGGGTGATGGCGTTCTTCGGCTCGGTGAGGACCCGGACGAGGTCTTCCGCCGACAGGGACGAGAGGGTGACCACGACGGGCAGCCGCCCCACGAACTCGGGGATGAGCCCGAACTTCAGCAGGTCCTCGGGCATCAGCTTCTCGAGGATCCTCGAGCGGTCCGTGCGACTCACGCCCGACTCCGAGCCGAAGCCGATCGACCGTCGCCCGACGCGCTCCTCGACGATCCGCTCCAGGCCATCGAACGCACCGCCGCAGACGAACAGGATGTTCGTCGTGTCGATCTGGATGAAGTCCTGGTGGGGATGCTTCCGGCCGCCCTGCGGTGGGACGTTCGCGACGGTCCCCTCGAGGATCTTGAGCAGCGCCTGCTGGACGCCCTCGCCCGACACGTCCCGGGTGATCGACGGGTTGTCCGCCTTGCGGGCGATCTTGTCGATCTCGTCGATGTAGATGATCCCGCGCTGGGCCCGGGCGACGTCGAAGTCGGCCGCCTGGATGAGCCGCAGCAGGATGTTCTCCACGTCCTCGCCGACGTAGCCGGCCTCGGTGAGCGAGGTCGCGTCGGCGATGCAGAACGGGACGTCGAGGACCTTCGCGAGCGTCTGCGCCAGGAGCGTCTTGCCCGACCCGGTCGGCCCGACGAGCAGGACGTTCGACTTCTGCAGCTCGACCTCGTCGATCGCGTGCCCGGCGTTGATCCGCTTGTAGTGGTTGTAGACGGCGACCGAGAGGACCTTCTTGGCCCGTTCCTGGCTGATCACGTACTGGTCGAGCGCGTACTTGATCTGGCGGGGGTTCGGGAGCTTGGCGGCAGCCGGCTTGGCGCGCGGCGCCTCGAGCATCTCCTCCTCGATGATCTCCTGGCAGAGGTTGATGCACTCGTCGCAGATGTACACGCCCTGCCCGGCGATCAGCTTCCGGACCTGCTCCTGGCTCTTGCCGCAGAAGCTGCAGCGGTACGGGACCTTGGGGCTCTTGCCCCCGCTCGTCGTCAAGACCGCGCTCCGTCCCCGCTCCCTGTCAGGTCGACGTCTTCTTCGCCGCCGGCCCCTCGCCGGCCCGCTCGCCCGCCTGCTCGTCGGCGGCCGCCCGCTCGGCATCGTGCAGCTGGGCGATCAGCGACTCGCCCTGGACCGAGTAGACCGCATCGATGATGCCATAGTCCCGGGCCTCGTCGGGGCCCATGAAATAGTCCCGGTCGGTGTCCCGGACGACCTTGTCGAGCGGCTGGCCGCTGTGCCGGGCGAGGATCTCGTGGTTCCGACGCACGAGATACTCCCACTCCTTCATCTGGATGACCGCGTCGGGCGCGGCGCCCCGGAAGCCACCCGAGCCCTGGTGGATCATGATCCGGCTGTTCGGCAGGGCGTAGCGCTTGCCCTTCGCGCCGGCCGCCAGCAGGACCGCCGCCATCGAGGCGGCCATGCCGATGCAGATCGTGTTCACCGGCGCCCGGACGTACTGCATCGTGTCGTAGATCGCCAGGCCGCTCGTGACGATCCCGCCCGGCGAGTTGATGTACAGGAAGATGTCCTTCTCCGGGTCCTCGGACTCGAGGAAGAGCAGCTGGGCGATGACCAGGTTCGCGACATGGTCCTCGATGGCGTCGCCCAGGAAGATGATCCGCTCGCGGAGCAGCCGCGAGTAGATGTCGTAGGCGCGCTCCCCCCGGCTGGAGGTCTCGATCACCATCGGTACGAGCATCGCGGTTCCCTCTGTCCTGCCTGAGCAGGTGACGCTGATCTGGTGGGTGACGTTACGGTTCCGGTCGAGCGGCCGCGGGCGCGCCGCCGGCGATCAGCCGACGGCCCTGGCCTCCGGACGCTCCCCGGCCATGACGGCCCCGGGGTCGGTGGCGTCGATCGAGGCCGCCGAGGCCGC
>JAPVSP010000457.1:0-2114 GCA_047519685.1 Chloroflexota bacterium | reverse complement strand
GGTCCCGGCTTGGTCGGCGCGCGCTCACCAGTCCGGGACTCGCTGCATCGCCAGCCACGCCTCCGGGTCCTGCCGGGGCCGGACGAGCTCGGCTCGGCCGGCTCGAACGGCGACCTCGGCCGGGATCGGGTGCGAGAGGAAGAAGGGCATCGACTCGGTGAACCCGTAGGCGCCGACGTCCAGGACCGCGACGAGGTCGCCCGGCTCCGGCGGGGCCATGACCGCGCTGGCCGTGAAGACGTCGAGCCCGGAGCAGAGCGGACCGGCGACGGTGACGGGCCCGGCGCGTCCCAGGACCGAGCCGGCGTGGCCCGAGACCGATCCGGGTCGCCTCGAGACCGCGCGGACCCGATGCTCCTGGCCGACGAGCGCGGGCCGGAGGAGGTGGTGGACGCCACCGTCGAGGATGACGACCGTCATCCCGTCGACGGTCTTGCGGTCGACGACCCGTGCGAGGTACGCGCCGGCCGGTCCGACGAGGAACCGGCCCGGCTCCATGAGGACGCGGGTCCGGCGGGTCACTGGGTCACCGGTCCAGGCCACGGCGAGCGTCCGCAGGCGGAGCGAGAGCCCGGCCAGGTCGAGCGCTTCGTCCTCGGGCTCGTACGGGATCCCGAGCCCACCGCCGACGTCGACGAGCCGGAGGGGCACGCCCGCCGCCATCGCGAGCTCGCGGGCTATCGCGACGGTGGCCTCGACGTGCCCGGCGAGCGCGCCGGGATCGAGGACGTTCGACGCGCCGAAGGCGTGGAGGCCAAGCAGCTCGAGATGGGGCGACGCCGCCGCTCGCCGGGCCGAGACGACCAGGTCGCGAGCGTCCATCCCGAACTTGCCGGCTCCGTCATCGCCGACGAGCCGGACGCGTTCGATGCGGCCGGCCGGACCGGCCGAGGCGCGCAGCATGACGGGGACCCGCCGGCCGAGGCGCCCGGCGATCCGCTCGAGCCGCTCCAGCTCGCCCGGCGACTCGACGGTGACGACCCGAACGCCCGCCTCGACCGCCCGCTCGAGCTCGTCGTCCCGCTTGCCCGGGCCGGTGAACACGATCCGCTCGGCCGGGATCCCCGCCCGGAGGGCGGTCGCCAGCTCGCCGCCCGAGGCGACGTCCGCCCCGAGGCCGAGCCGGCCGAGATGCGCGACGACCGCGAGCGCCGGGTTCGCCTTGACCGCGTAGGCCAGCTCGAACGACGCCGGCACGGCGGCCCGCAGCGCCGCGACCTGGCGATCGACGACGTCCAGGTCATAGACGTAGAGCGGGGTCCCGAACCGCTCCGCCAGCCCCGCCGGGTCGAGGCCCGCGAGACGGCCGGAGCGAAGGATCTCGTTCCGCAGCGGCGGGCGGCCGCGGCGCAGCGGTGCCTCCGCGAGGGCGGCCCGGGCAGACCCGTGGGCCGGCGGCGAGGGATGGCGGAGGGCGCTCACCGCAGCGCCGACTCGAGTGCCACCCGGGCGTCCGTGCCGGCGTCGCGGTACTTGACGAGGATCGCCGTCGCGGCGCCGAGCCCGTGCTCGGCCGCGAACAGCCCGCCGAGGGCGCGGGCCCCCGGGACGACGACGGCCCGCTCGGGCACCGCGAGCGGGTCATCGGCCGCCCCGACGAGGACCCGTCCCTCGACGAGGTCGTAGAGGCGCGAGGTGCCGGTCAGGACGACGCCGGCCCCGAGCACGGCGCCGCGCCCGACGAGGACGCCTTCGTACAACCCGCAGCCGCCGCCGACGAATGCGTCGTCCTCGACGATGACCGGCCGGGCGCCCGACGGCTCGAGCACGCCGCCGATCGTGACCCCGGCCGCCAGGTGGACCCGGGCGCCGATCTGGGCGCACGACCCCACGAGGACGTGCGAGTCGACCATCGTCTCCGGCCCGATCCAGGCGCCGACGTTGAGGAACGAGGGGGGCATGACGACCACGCCCGGACCAAGGTGGACGCCGGCCCGGACGCTCGTCCCGCCCGGGACGATCCGCCATGGGCCCGTGGCGAGGTCCTTGAGGGGCAACCCGACCCGGTCGCGATAGCCGAATGGCCCCACGGCCCAGTCTCGTGTCGAGCGGTCCACGAAGCGAGCGAGGATCGCCGCCTTGACCTCCGCGTCGACCCGCCAGCCCCCGGGGTC
>JAPVSP010000456.1:0-1784 GCA_047519685.1 Chloroflexota bacterium | reverse complement strand
GTCGACATTGACCGACCCGACCACGATGACGCGTCCGCTCATCCGAGGCCTCCCCGCAGCTCCGCGCGTCGGTCGGCGTCAGACCGCGAGGGTGCCGCCTCACGCTCGGCGGTCGCAGCTGCGTCGCGCGTCACGGTCGCGTCCCCCTCCGCCCCGACGCAAGGGCCGCACGGCCCGCCGGTCCGGTGACCGACGGGCAGAGCCCGCGCGGCGTCCCTCGTCGTCACGAGCCCGTGACGTACTCGCCGCCGTCGACCCCGATGATCTCGCCGGTGATGAAGCCGGTCCCCGCGCCGGAGAGGGCGACGATGGCGGCCCCGACATCCTGGGGCGTCGTGAGCCGGCCAGACGGGTTCCGCCGGGTGGCGGCCTCGATGATCGTGTCATGCTCGGGGATCTTCATCAGCGCGGGCGTCATCGTGACCCCCGCCCGGATGGCATTGACGGTGATCCCGGAGCGTCGGCGCGCCAGCTCCATCGCGAGCTGCCGGACGTGCGACTCGAGCGCCGCCTTGGCCGACGAGACGACCCCATAGGTCGGGATGACCCGGGTCGAGCCCTCGGATGTCATCGCGTAGACCTTCGAGCCGTCCCCGAGGAAGCCGGCCCGGTACAGGTCCTGGACCCAGTAGACGAGGCTGTTGGCCATGACGTCCTGGGTCATCTCCATCTGCTTGCGGCTCACCGCCTCCTTCGGCTCGTCGGCGATGAACGGCAGGAGGGAGCCGAAGGCCAGCGAGTGCAGGACGACCCGGACGTACGGGCGGCGACCCTCGGCGCGCGAGGCGTCGAAGCGGGCACCCAGGGTCTCGAGCGCGGCGACCCGCTTCTCGTCGTCGGCCGCGTTCATGTTCATGAACAGCGCCTCGCTCCCGGCGGCCACGATGCGCCCCTTGATCTCCTCGACCCGCTGCAACCCCGCGCGGAAGTCGAGGTGGACGCCGCAGATCCGGTATCCGGCGGCGGCCAGCGCGAGCGCGGTCGCCTCACCCATGCCGCTGGAGGCGCCGAGGATGAGCGCCCAGCGCTCGCGGTCGTCGATCATCGGGTCCTCCGGAACGGGTGCGGCGGACCGGTCGGTCCGCGCGGGTAGTCGCCGTCGGGCGGGGCCGAGTCTAGCAGCGGGCAACGCGGCGCGGCCGGGTCCCATGCAGGGCTGCACAGGTCGGGCAGCGGCGGGGCCGTGGCCGAGGGGCTCTCCGCAGGGGCCGCGCCTGCGGCTGGCGCCGGGTCGCCGTCGCGCTCATCATGGGGACCGGCCCCCCGGGGTCCCGGTCGCGGTCGCACGTGACGGCCCCGACACGGTCAGGAGCGACGTGTTGCGCGCTGTGCGGACCCCCAGGACGACCGCCGCGGCCCGGCGCCAGCCCGCCGGCGAGGGCGGCGAAGCCAGGTGAGCGGGATCGGACCCGAGATCATCCTGCTCCTCGCACCGCTCGTGGTCATCGAGCTGGGCCTGGTGATCGCCGCCCTCTGGGACCTGACGCGCCCGAGCCGCCGGGTCCGTGGCGACAACAAGCTCGTCTGGGCGCTCGTCATCGTCCTCGCCAACACGGTCGGCCCGATCATCTACTTCGTCGCCGGTCGCGAGGACGCGCCGGCCGAGGACGCGGGACCGGGCCCGGCGACACCGCCCGCACCCGGCGCCCGGCGGGGCTGGATCCCGCCCGACGCCCGAGCGCCGGCTCCGCCGACCGACGCGCAGGCCGCGGCCGGGACGCCCCCGGCGCCACCGATCCTCCCGCGGCCGGTCGTCGACCCCTTCGCGCTCTCCGGCGCGCCCG
>JAPVSP010000455.1:0-3592 GCA_047519685.1 Chloroflexota bacterium | reverse complement strand
CGATGACGGGGAATGAGTGCTGACCCGATCCGAGGTCTCCGGCCTCCGTCTCGGAGGGGACGTCAGCTCGCGATGCCGACGAGATGCGGCCGCATGACGGCGCCGGTCGCCTCCGACGGCTCTTCCTGGATGACCCGGCCGGGATGGGCGACGGGTCCGGGCTCGCCGTCGGCCTCGGGACCGCCAGCGACGATCCGGATGGCCGACCGTGCCGGGGTCATGGCACGGCGGGCCGCCTGCTCCTCCGTCACGACCCGCGCCACGAGGCCGGCAAGGGCCGGGAGCTCGAACAGGCTGAAGCCGACACCCTGGTCGGCGAGCTCCGTCGGACCCCAGCCCCGGAAGAGGCCGCGGCTGGCGACGGCGCACATCTCGTCATAGAGCTCGGGCCAGCCGACCGCCCGGCGGCGGTAGCAGAACCGCACGAACTCGGTCGCGTCAGGGGTGAGCCGCATCTCGGCCGCCCTGCGAGGATCCATCGATGGCCTGCCTCCTTCCCCTCTCGACCGGACCCCCTGTCACCCTCGGGGCGCAGGCACCTCCGGCCCGCGGCGCCACCCGCGGGTCCCGACCGGTGGGATTGGCCTCGCTCGCCCCTCTGGGAAGGGCTCCGGCGGGGCCGGTCGCCGGACAGATTAGCCCCGCCGCCGAGGCCCCCGGAAGGGGGTTTCTCCACTATCTCGTCCACCAAGTTATCCACAGAACGGCCGTTCGGAGAACGCCCGTGCGAACCTCCCACGAAGCTCGCACGACGCGGGCCCGCGTCGGCCCGGGAGGACAGGGCCGGCCTGCCGCCGGCGCGCCGGGCGACCCCGGGCTAGGGCGACGCCGGGACCAGGCCGAGGCCGGGACGGTCCGACAGGCGCCAGTGGCAACCCTCGTCCAGCTCGAGCCCGCTGAACGGATCCTCGGCCAGCAACAGGCAGCCGTCGAGATCGACCCAGTCGGCCAGGGACGCGACGACCGCCGATCCGGCGATCCCGACCGACGTCTCCTCCATGCAGCCGAGGAACGTCCGGAAGCCCAGCGCGCGGGCCGACTCGAGCATCCGCCGGGCCGGGGCGATGCCTCCGCACTTCGCGAGCTTCACGTTGATCCCGTGGACAGCGCCGACGAGCCCCTCCAGGTCCTCGGGCAGGACGGCGCTCTCGTCGGCCACGATCGGCAGTGGGGAGCGCTCGGTGAGCCAGCGCAGCTGGTCGAGTCGGCGGGCCGGGAAGGGCTGCTCGATGAGCTCGACGCCGAGCCGGACCAGCTCGGGCAGGAGACGCTCCGCGTCCGCTGGTCGCCAGCCGGTGTTCGCGTCGACGCGGATCGGGCCGTCGTAGACGGCGCGGACCGCCTCGAGCGTCTCGACGTCCGCCGGTCCGCCGACCTTGATCTTGAGCGCGGGGAAGCGGCGCGCCCGACGGGCCCGCTCGGCGACGACCGACGGCTCGTCGAGGCCCAGGGTGAAGTCCGTCGGCGGGATCTCGCGGGACAATCCGAGCAGGTCGACGACCGCCAGGCCGAGCCGCTTGCCGGCCAGGTCGTGGAGGGCGATGTCAAGGGCGCATTTCGCGGCGCCGTGTCCGCGAATGACGCGGTCGAAGGCCGCCGAGGTGGCGGCCAGCGCCGCGCGGACGGCGACCGGGTCGCGCTCGAGGACCCCGGGATCGACCGCGTCGAGCAGCAGGGGCATGACGACGGCCATCGTCTCGGGCGTCTCACCGTAGAACCGGTCCGGGTAGCCCTCGCCCAGCCCGTCGACCGCCGGATCGTCGTCGGAGGTCAGCCGGACGAGGACGCTAGTGACCGAACGCCCGCCCCCGTGGGAGCCGCGTGCGATGACGAACGGGTCGCGCAGGGGGAGCCGGACGACCTCGTGACGAAGGCGGAGGCTCACGCCTCGACCTCCCGGCGGACGAGCCAGGGGAGGGCGTCGACCGACTCCTCCACGGCGGCCCACAGGCCGGCCGGCCCGAAGCGCACCGGATCGTCGGTCGGCAGCCCGGTGCGCTCGGCCGTCTGCTCGATGAACCGCCGGGCCTCGGACTCGTCGGGGATGAGCATCGTGTTGAGCGCGACCGCCACGACCCGCGAGGGGGCGACGAGCGCGGCGACCTGCTCGTGGAGGCCGATGAACGGCAGCAGCTCGGCGAGCGGGAAGTGGCGCGTGGGAAGGTGGTCGAAGTCGTGGTCGGCCAGGCGCGCCTTGTGGACCATGATCATCGCGTGCGGCGTGGTCCCGTGGATGAGGCCGAGCGTGACGGACGAGTACGCGGGGTGGTCGAGCGAGCCCTGTCCCTCGACGATCACCCAGTCGCCGCGCGCCTCACCCTCGGCGACCAGCCACTCGCAGGTGCCCTGGACGAAATCCGAGACGACCCGGTCGACCGCCACGCCCCAGCCCTCGATCATCATCCCGGTCTGGCCGGTCGGGACGAACGTCGCGGAGCGGCCCGCCTCGACCGCCGCGCGGCGGAGCTCGAGCGCGACGGACATCTTGCCGATCGCGCAGTCCGTGCCGACGGTCAGGATCACCCGCTTGCCCGGCTCGTGCAGCCGCCCGACGGCGGTCTCCATCCGGTCCGGCGGACGCCGGTGGTCGACGATCCGCCGTCCGGCCTCCGCCGCCACGCCGGCCAGCACAGGGTCGTCGCCGAGGAACGTGTGGAGGCCCGACTCGACGTCGAGGCCGGTCCGCAGCGCGGCCACGATGATCGTGCGCCAGGCGACGGGCAGCCGCCCGCCGGTCGGCGCGATGCCGATGAGCAGGACCGTCGGCGGCACCGGGAGCCGGAGGGCATCCTCGAGGGATGCGACGACCGGGACGTCGAACCGGGGGCCGGTCCAGCCGAGCACCTGTCCGGCCGTCCGGCCGACGTTGGTGGAGTCGATGACGGCGACGACCGGATCCTGCCCATAGCGCAGCACGCCGGCCGCGGTCTTGCCGGAATGGAACGTGAACTGGCCCTCTGCCAGGATCGCCAGCCGCCGGTCCGCCACGTGTGCCTCCGCCGGAAAGGGAACGCCCCCGGGGCGCGGTCCGGGGGCGTCACGGGATGTGCGACTGGTACCGCATACCGGATTCGAACCGGTGGTCTCCGCCTTGAGAGGGCGGTGTCCTAGGCCTCTAGACGAATGCGGCGAGGCGACGGGCGAGCCCGTCGGGCTCCGCGGATGATACCAAGGCCCCTCGGAGGGCGGCAAATCGGGGGAGCGCGCACGTCGTGGGCCCACGAGTTCGGGGGCTCCGAGGGTGCGGTGAGCGGACCCGGGGCCTCGGGCCCGAGCCCGGGGTCGCCTCGCTAGAGGCGATGGGTCTCGAGGAACGCGCGGACCGCCTCGGCGACCTGCAGGTAGCTCTGCTCGCCGAGCACCAGCCCGTAGTGCGAGTGCGCGCCGAACGGCTCGTAGGCCGCCCCCAGCCACTCGGCCAGCCGCTCGGAGGTCGTCTCGGGGACGTAGCGGTCGAGCCCCGCCCCGACGACGAGCGTCGGGACGTCGGCGACCGCGCGCCGATCGACGCTCACCCCGCTGAGCACCTGCCGGCGTGCCCGCCCGGACTCATGGGGCTTCTGACCGAGCAGGTGCTGGATGCGCAGGACGT
>JAPVSP010000454.1:0-2065 GCA_047519685.1 Chloroflexota bacterium | reverse complement strand
CGCCGATGACCGAGCGCCTCGGTCGGGCCGACCTCCACATCCACACGCTCGCGTCGGACGGGACCTCGAGCGTGGTGGAGATCCTGGAGCACGTCGCACGGCAGGGCGTCCTCGACGTGATCGCGATCTCGGACCACGAGCGGATCGACGCGGCGGTCGCGGGTCGGGAGATCGCCCGCGAGCGCGGCTACCCGTTCGAGGTGATCATCGGCGAGGAGATCACGACGCTCGGCGGGCATCTGCTCGCCCTCGGCCTGCAGGCGCCCATCCGGCCGCTGCGGTCGCTCCGGCGGACGATCATCGACGTCCACGAGCAGGGCGGCCTGGCGATCCCCGCGCACGCCCTCGTGCCCTACCCGCTGTGCGCCCAGGGCTTCGCCCTGCGACGTCTCCTCTCGGACCCCGATCCCCGGGCCCATCCCGACGGCCTCGAGACGTTCAACCCGACACCCATCGGGCGCCCCTCCCATGCCCGCGCCGTGGCGTTCGCTGCCGAGCACGGACTCGCCGCCGTCGGCAACAGCGACGCGCACGCGGCCGAGCAGGTCGGGCAGTGCTGGACGACCTTCCCCGGCCGGACGGCGGCCGACCTGGAGGCGGCCATCCTGGCCCGAACGACCCACGCCCACGGGGAGTCCCACCCGACCGGATCGCAGCTCTCGACGTTCGGGCGGCAGCTCGCGAAGTACGGACGCGACGCTCGCGCCGAGGTCCGCGGTCGCATCCGGCGCGACGGGACCGGCCGCGATCACGGCTACCCGGGCGGCCACCTGCGGCCGCCGCGGTACGATCGGGAGCAGCCGTCCTGGAGGGAGGACCGGTGAAGATCGGGCTCGTCTCGCCGTACGTCTACCCGCTTCCCGGCGGGGTCACGCAGCACGTCCGCTACCTCTACGAGAACCTCCGCCAGCGCGGCCACGACGTCCGCATCCTGACGAGCAGCCATGGGCTCCAGCGCTCGTCGGAGGGCGACGTCATCCGGATCGGGAAGGGCTTCTCGGTCCCCACCAACGGCTCGGTCGGGACGCTCACGGTCTCCTTCCGCTTCATCAACCAGGTCCAGGAGGTCCTCGACCGCGAGCGCTTCGACCTGCTGCACTTCCACGAGCCGCTCGTGCCGTTCCTGTCGCCGATCGTCCTGCGCGAGTCGAAGAGCGTGAACATCGCGACGTTCCACGCCTATGCCGGCTTCTCGCCCGCCTACGAGCTCGGGAGCCGGGCGCTTGGCGGATACGTCGATCGGCTCGACGGGCGGATCGCGGTCAGCGCCGCCGCCCGGCACTTCATCGACCGCTACTTCCCGGGCGACTACAAGGTCATCCCGAACGGCGTCGACGTCGCCCGCTTCGAGCGCGCCGTACCCGTCGCGCGCTGGCAGGACGGGACGCCGAATCTCCTGTTCGTCGGGCGCCACGAGCCGCGCAAGGGACTCCTCGACCTCCTCAAGGCCTTCCGCATCCTGCGCCGGTCCGGCTACGAGAGCCGGCTCCTCATCGTGGGCTCGGGTCCCCAGGAGCGCGAGGCCCGGCGCTATGTCGCCACGCGCCGGCTGGGCGACGTGGAGTTCCTGGGGCGGGTCGGGGACGACGAGAAGGCCCAGCTGTTCCGGACGGCCGAGGTGTTCGTGTCGCCGGCGACCGGACGCGAGTCGTTCGGCATCGTCCTCCTCGAGGCGATGGCCGCCGGCACCTCGATCGTCTGCTCGGACATCCACGGCTACAAGGGCGTCGTCCGCCGCGGCGAGCAGGGCCTCCTCGTGCCGCCGCGGGATCCGGCGGCCCTGGCCGCGGCGATCGCCCGGCTGCTCGCCGACCCGGCGCTGCGCGAGCAGATGGCCCGCAGCGGCCGGCTCCGGGCCCGCGAGTTCAGCTGGGAGCGGGTGACGGCGAAGGTCGACGACTACTACGGCTTCGTCATCCGGCGCCTGGCGGCCCAGGGCGCGCTGCCGGCGCACTTCTCGGCCCCGGTGCCGCCCTCGCCCAGGACGGGCGGCTCGGAGGCTGAGGCGGGCGATGGGGCCGGGTCGCCGCGGCCCGTCGCCGCGGGGGTCCAGCCCGAGGCCGAT
>JAPVSP010000453.1:0-4256 GCA_047519685.1 Chloroflexota bacterium | reverse complement strand
TCCGACCGCAGCCGGAACACGCCGCGAGCGCCCCAGAAGCCGGCCATCAGGCCGATGACGCCGGCGACCGGCGCGAAGAACGCGCTCGTGGGCCCGGCCCCGCCGGGGACCGGGAGCCCGGACCAGATCAGGTTCGCGAGCAGGCCGGTGAGCGCCCCCGCCCACGGGCCGGCCAGCACGCCGACCATGACGGTCCCGATCGAGTCGAGGTACACCGGCAGGCGCAGGGCGTAGACGAGCGAGCCGACGGCCACGTTGATGGCGATGGCGACCGGGATGAGGGCGAGCGTGGCGGTCGACAGATCGCGCGCCCGGCCGGCCACATACGCGAAGAGCACGACGCCCGCGAGCAGCGCCACGAGATAGGCGACCTGCTCCGGCGCGACGCAGGGGGTCGTCTCGTTCGCCGCGCACACATGCAGCCAAGACAGGCTGTCCACACCATCCTCCTGACCATCCGATCTGGCTGGGAGCGATCGGCTCCGTCTTCGGCTAGCGTGCCACGTCGCCGATGCTCGCCGCCAGCCCTCCGACTCGCTCGACGAACCGCTCGAGGAAGGCCGGCGCGTCCACCGCCACGCCGACGTCGAGGTTGGGCGGTCGCTTCCACGTCCCGCGCCAGTCGGCCACGGTCTCGCCGGTCGTCAGCCGCCCGCCGAGCTCGACGTCGACGGCAAGAGCCTCGGTCCGCAGCAGATCCGGGTCGAGGGCGGCCGCGACGGCCATCGGGTCGTGGATGAACGCGCCGTAGAAGCCGTCGTGGCGGCTGTGGAACTCCATGTAGAAGCGCAGCGCGTCGGCGATGTACCGAACGACCGGGTTCGACGCGACCGAGCGCGTCTCCACGCCCTCGGCGGGAGCCAGCCGCTCGTCCGGCCGGCTGCCGGCGAGGCGGGCGAGCCGGACCATGTGGTCGGGCGTGAACTTCGCCCGCTCGGTCACGTCCAGGCCGAGGGCCGTGGGTCGTGGGACCCGGGGGTCGGCCTCCGTGGCGGCGGCCCAGGCCCGGAGGACGACGCTCGCGGCATCCGGGTCGACGCTGATGTTCCACTCCGTCGTCGGTGCGGTGTTCCCCGGCGAGCGGTAGCTGCCACCCATCAGGACATAGCGCCTGAGGAGGCGCGGGAGCTCGGGCTCGCGGAGGACCGCGATCGCCAGGTTGGTCAGCGGGCCGAGCGTCACCAGGGTCAGCTCGCCGGGCCGGCGACGGACCTCGTCGACGATCAGGTCCACGGCGTGTCGCCCGGAGAGGGGCCGGCTCGGCGGCGGGAGCTCGGCGTACCCGATGCCGCGCGGGCCGTGCGTCTCGGGTGTCGTCTCGAGCTGCCGGACGAGCGGGGTCTCGCGCCCGAGCGCCACCTCGATGTCGGTCCGCCGGACGAGCTCCAGGACGGCTCGGCTGTTCTCGGCCACCTGACGCGCGTCGATGTTGCCCGCGACGCAGGTGACCGCGACCACCTCCGCCTCGGGCGAGGCGCAGGCGTACAGCAGCGCGAGGCTGTCGTCGATCCCCGTATCGACGTCGAGGATCAATGGGATCCGGTCCGCCACGTCCACAACGGTAGCGCACCGCCAGCGTCCCGGGCGCCCCGGCGGTCGCGCCTCCCCGGCGGTCGCGCCTCCCGCCGGCGCACCGGCCCTACACTCTCCGCCGTGAGCGAGATCCCCATCGGGCCCTACTGGCGGGAGGACGCGGCCGTGCGCGACTGGGATCCGCGAGCGGTCGAGGTCGCCGCGCGCGTGGCCGAGCTCGTCCGCGCCATCCGCCCGGACCTCGGCGTCGAGCACATCGGCAGCACGGCCGTGCCGGGCCTGCCCGGCAAGGGGATCGTGGATCTCGCGGTCGAGGTGTCCGTGGCCGAGCTGCCCACGATCGTCGAGGCCCTGCTCGGGCTCGGCTTCCAGCGTCAGGGCGGCGTCGATCCGTGGCCCGACACGCGGCCGATGCTCGTCGGGTCGCTCCGGCTCGACGACGCCCGGTCCCGGCTGCACCTCCACCTCATGCCCCGGGACCACCGGCAGTGGGCCGGCGACTTCGGGCGCCACGTCGGCTTCCGGGACGCGTTGCGTGCCGACCCGGCGCTGCGCGACGCCTACGCCGCCGTGAAGCGGGGCGTCGTCCGAGAGGGCATCGTCGGACCCTATCCCTACACGGTGGCGAAGGGGGAGTGGGTCGCCGAGCAGGTCCGGCGCCTCGGCCTCGCCCAGCCGCCGATCCTGCCCCCGGCCACCATCGGCATCCTCGGCGGCGGCCAGCTCGGCCGGATGCTCGGCTTCGCGGCCCGCGCCCTCGGCTACCGGGTCGCGGTCCTCGACCCCGACCCCGAGTGCCCCGCGGCGGCCGTGGCCGATCGGGTCGTCGTCGCCTCGTACGCCGACGTGGACGCCGCGCTCGAGCTGGCGGCCGGCTGCGACGTCGCGACCTACGAGCTGGAGCACGTCGAGGCCGAGGTGGTCCGTGCGGTCGAGCGCGAGATCCCGGTCCGCCCCGGCTACTACCCGCTGACCGTCACCCAGGACCGGCTTGCCGAGCGTGGCTTCCTGGCGGACCTCGACGTGCCGGTCGCGCCGTGGCGGGAGGTGCGCGATCTCGCCGGTCTCCGGGCCGCCGCCGGGGCGCTCGGCTTCCCCGGGGCCGCCCTCCGCCTGAAGGCCACGATCGGCGGCTACGACGGCCGAAGCCAGGTCCGGATCGCGGCGCCCGACGGGCTGGAGGGGGCGATCGAGCGGCTCGGTCGGCCGGCCGGCGAGCCGATGCTCCTCGAGCGCGAGCTCGACTTCGCCTGCGAGCTGTCGCAGGTCATCGCCCGCGGGCTCGACGGCAGGGAGGCCGCATTCCCCGTCGCGCGGAATGTCCACGACGCGGGGATCCTCATCGAATCCGTGGCCCCGGCGCCCGTCCCGTCGGCGGTCGCCGAGGCCGCCCGGTCGCTGGCCGGCCGCCTGGCCACGAGCATGGGGCTCGTGGGCCTCCTGACCGTGGAGCTGTTCCTGTTGCCCGACGGCTCGCTCGCGGTCAACGAGCTCGCTCCCCGGGTCCACAACAGCGGCCATTGGACGCTCGAGGCCTGCCGGACGAGCCAGTTCGAGCAGCACGTCCGCGCGATCTGCGGGCTGCCCCTCGGCTCGCCGGAGCCGCACACGCCGGCCGCGCTCGTGAACCTGCTCGGCGAGGGTCCCGGCCGGCCCGCCCGCCTGACCGGCCTCGACGCCGCCCTGGCCGACCCGCTCGTCCACGTCCACCTGTACGACAAGCGGCGCGTCTTCGAGCGTCGCAAGATGGGCCACGTGACGGCAACGGGGATGACGGTCGAGGAGGCGCTCGAGCGGGCCCGCACCGCGCGGGCGCGGCTGGGATGGACGGAGGCGACATGACCGAGATCGGCCGACCGCTCGTCGGCGTCGTCGGCGGCAGCCGCTCGGACTTCCCGGTGCTGGAGAAGGCCGTCGCGCTGCTCGAGGAGCTCGGCGTGCCGTGCGAGCTCCGGGTCGTGTCGGCGCACCGCACGCCGGACCACCTCTTCCGCTACGCGGAGACGGCCGCGGCGCGCGGGATCCGGGTCATCGTGGCCGGAGCCGGCGGCGCCGCGCACCTGCCGGGCATGCTGGCCGCCAAGACGCAGCTGCCGGTCATCGGGGTGCCGATCCCGACGCAGCACCTCGGGGGGCTCGACTCGCTCCTGTCGATCGTCCAGATGCCGCGCGGGGTGCCGGTCGCGACGGTCGCGATCGGCAACGCCGAGAACGCCGCGCTTCTCGCCTGCGCGATCCTCGCCCTCGCCGACGAGGCGCTCGCGGAGCGCCTGGCCGTCTTCCGGGCGCGGCAGACGGAGGGGGTCCTGGCCGATCCGTCGAACGCGGCGCCGCTCGACGAGGGACGGCGCTAGATCCCATAGCGTCTTGTCAAGCCTTGAGCCCCCAGGTTGGGGTCGAAGTCCTGACCGTTGCGCAGAAACTGACCGAAACCTGGAATCATCCGGTCGTCGTGGAAAACCGCCCGGGCGGAGGCACGAACATCGGCTCGGAGCTCGTGGCGCGCTCCGCGCCGGACGGGCACACGCTGCTGGTGGGGGGCGTGCCGAACACCGCAAACATGACGCTCCTGAAGAAGCCGCCGTACGACGTAGTGAAGGATTTCGTTCCCGTGACCCGGTTGACGACGGCGCCCAATGTGCTGGTGGTCCATCCTTCCGTGCCGGTCAAATCGGTCAAGGATCTGATCGCGTTGGCGAAAGCCCGCCGCGGCGAGCTTACCT
>JAPVSP010000452.1:0-2700 GCA_047519685.1 Chloroflexota bacterium | reverse complement strand
GACGGCCGGTTCGTGGCGTTCTCGTCGAGCGCCATCGGGCTCGTCGCCCAGTCGGTGCCGGCCGGCCAGTCGCAGGTCTACCTGCGCGATCGATCCGCCGCGACGACGATCCTCGTCTCGAAGGGGCCCGCCGGCCAGGCCGGCTCGGCGAGCAGCTCCGAGCCCTCCATCTCGACCGCGGGCTCGGTGGTCGCCTTCTCGTCGTTCGCGACCGATCTCGTCGGTGGCGACACCAACGGGTTCGAGGACGTCTTCAGCTGGGATGCGGCGAGCGCGACGGTCAGGCTCGCCTCGGTGTCGACCGAGGGCGCGCAGGGGAACGGGCCCAGCTCGCACCCGTCGCTGACCGGCGACGGTGGCCAGGTGGCGTTCGCCTCGATCGCGACGGACCTGGTCCCGGGCGACACGAACGGCGGGACCTCCATCGCCGGCGCACAGGGGCCGTCCGACGTGTTCGTCCACGACCTGTCCCGCGGACGCACGAGCCGGATCTCGGTCGGGCCCGGCCCGAGCCAGGCCAACGGGTCGAGCCTGGCTCCCTCCGCCGACGGCGACGGCGGCGTGATCGCCTTCGAGTCGGTCGCCTCGAACCTCGTCCCGGGGGACACGAACGGCGCCCGCGACGTCTTCGTCCGCCTGCGCCCAGCCGGCGTCGCGATCTCGCCAGACCCCACGGACTACGGGATCGTCAGCGCGGGCGGGAGCCCGCCGGCACCGCGCACCGTGACGGTGACGAGCACCGGCGTCATCCCGTTGACCATCCAGGCGGTCTCGATGGGCGGCGCCGCCGCCGGGTCCTTCGCCGTCATCTCCGACGGCTGCAGCGGGCAGCGCCTCTCGCCGGGGGCGAGCTGCCAGCTCTCGATCGCGGTCTCGACCGCGACGCCCGGCCAGCTGACCGCCCAGCTCCAGGTGGCCGACTCGGCGCCGGGGGCTCCGCACACGGCGACGCTGACCGCGCTCGTCCTGCCGCCCGGCCAGACCGGCGTCCCCAAGATCACCCTCTCGCCCACCGTCGGCCCGAGCGGCACCGTCGTGGTCGTGACCGGGAGCGGCTTCGTCGCGGGGCAGCCGGTGTCGCTGAGCTGGTCGCCCGGCATCACCCCCCAGCCCCTGGAGCCGATCGAGGCCGCGCCCGACGGGACGCTCCTGGCGCAGGTCCTGGTGCTGCCGGGCGACGTGCTTGGCCAGCGGACGCTGTCCGCCTCCTCGGTCGTCGGCGGATCGGCCGGTCCCCCGGGGACGGCCGACTTCCTCGTCGTCCCCCACACGGCCCAGCCGCCCGCGAGCGCGCTGGTCCGGGTCCTCATCCGCGGTGCCCGGCCGCCGCTGATCCTCCGACGCTGAGGCTCGAGCGCGCCACCGCGCCGGTCGGTGACGCCCAGGCCCCGGGATCCCCCTTGACGCGCGACGGCGCGACCCGCATATAGATCCTCAACGGGGGGCAATCGGCAAGCGCGTCCACGCGCCGGTCGCCTCGACCGCATCGAGCGGCGGGCCCCTCGACGCGCTGCCCCCACGGCGGAGGAGTGCGATGACCGGCCAGATGGCGGACCCGTTCCCGGCCGATGCCCTCGAGGTGAATCGCGACGGGCGGCTGACGGACGCCCAGCGGACGCTCTGGACCCGGGCCGAGCGTGCCTGGCGCAAGAACGAGCTCGTGGGCGTCCTCGTCTTCGCCGCGATCGGGGTCGTGCTCCTCACGGCGTCGGGGCCCGCGTCCGCGACGACGACACGGTTGCTGGCGGGGGTCGGCGCGCTCGTCGTCGCCGGCTTCTTCGTCTACCGGTCGATGCCCGGGGTCGACCCGCTCGAGCAGGATCTCCGGAACGGCCGCGTGGAGTCGGTCGAGGGCGCGCTGGGCAAGCGGACCCACACCACGACCGTCCGGGGCAGCACCTCGGCGTCCTACTACTTCGACGTGGCCGGCCGGAGCTTCGAGGTGTGGTCGGCCGCCTACCGGGCCGCTCCGGAGGCCGGCATCGTCCGGGTCTTCTTCCTGCCCCGCAGCCACAAGGTCGTGAACCTCGAGCGGCTGGCTGACCGGCCGCTCCCGGCGGGCGCGCTCGACTCCCCGATGCCGGCGGTGGCCACGCTCGCGACCGCCCTCGGGTCGCACGACCCGACGCAGCGGGCCGAGGCGATGGCCACGTTCGAGGCGATGAAGGACGCGATGGAGCAGCGGGCGACCCCACCGCCAGCGGACCAGCGCGACCAACGGCCGCTCGCCGAGGCGATCGTCGGGACCTGGCACTACGGGCCCATGTCGTGGTCGTTCGCCGCGGACGGCACGGCGACCGGCACGCTGCCCAACGGCAGGACGCAGCAGGGCCGCTGGTCGGTCGGCACGGACGGCAAGCTCAAGATGACCGGGCTGGGCGCCGAACAGGACGCGGACGCCTGGATCGCGGGGGACACGCTCACCGTCGTGTTCGGCGGCAGAGCGACCGACTTCCAGCGGGCCGCCGGGTGAGCCGCGACCTGTCGACGGCCCCGCGCCCGGCCGTCGCGATGGCCCCCGGCGCCTCCCCCGGCCCGATCGGTGCGGTCGGGTCAGCCTTGCGGGATCAGGCTCGTGAGAACCCCTCTTGACGCGTGGGGTTCCGGGCACGACATAGTGTCCATCGGGACAGGAGGCAGTGGCACGCGCGTCCCGCGTCGGTCACGTCGACCGAGCCGGTCCGTTCGGCCGTCGCTGCG
>JAPVSP010000451.1:0-1962 GCA_047519685.1 Chloroflexota bacterium | reverse complement strand
GTGTCGAAGATCCAGCGGAACTCGTCCCAGCCGGAGACGACCCGGGTGTTGAGGTTCGAGCTGGGGCAGATCTCCAGGACGATGCCTCGCTCGCGGATCATCGCCATCGCCCGCGGGTCGTAGGCCGACTTAACCCCATGCCCGATCCGGTCCGGCTCGAGCAGCTCGACGACGCGAGCGACCTCCTCGACCGGGCCCGACTCGCCCGTGTGGACCGTGATCCCCAGGCCGAACTGGCGGGCGCGGCGCATGACCCGGCGGTAGTCGGCGACCCGGAACGTCGCCGACTCGGGGCCCGCGATGTCGATGCCGACGACCCCCCGATCCCGCCAGGCGATGGCCTTCTCGGCGATGATCTCGTTGAGCTCGAACGGGAACGCGCGGTCGAGGCAGAAGATGAGCCCCGGCTTGACCGGGTACTCGAGCGTCGCCCGGTCCATGCCGCGGACGGCCGCCGCGATGATGTGGTCGAGGTCCTGCTCGCCGCCCCGGTTCCGCTTCATCGGGTTGAAGCGGAGCTCCATCGTCGTCACGTTGTTCTTGCGGTACGCGCCGCCGACGACCTCGTAGACGGAGCGCTCCACCGCGAGCGGGGACGACTGGATGAGCTCGGTCCAGTGGAACAGCTGGAGGTAGCCGTCGAAGCTCCGGGCCCGTCGCGTCGAGACGGTGATCATGTCCCGGAACTCCCAGTAGTCCTTGGTCGGGAGCTTGATCCCCTGGGCGTGGGCGATGCCCCACATGATCGCGGGGGTCACGGCCCCGCCCAGGTGACAGTGGAGCTCGGCGAGGGGGACCGTCCGGGGCAGCAGGCGCGGCATCGAGACGGAGGATAGCGCGACCGCGATCGGGACGCGGCAGGCCGGACGCGGAGGGCCGCCCCCTCCGCTGTTCGCGTGTGACCAACGGCACTGGGCCGCAAGCGGCCGGAGCGGGAACCATGCCTCATCCCATCCGGGGCACTGGGCCGAAGAGCGCGCCGCCGGCGACCCTCGACGCGGCACGTGGACTTCGCGTAGATTGTCGGCTCATCAGGACACATCGGATCGCCGTCAGCGGGGAGGACGCGGCGTCCGCGCTCGGCCAACGAGGAGGCACGAATGCATTCGTCGCTGCGGCGGATCGGCGCACTCGCCGGCGCCGCCCTGTTCGTCTTCGCCGCCTGTACGAGCGGCGCGACCACGGCTCCATCGCCGTCGGCGGCCGCCTCACCGTCCGCCGCGGCGTCGCCGTCGGCGGCCGCCAGCCCATCGCCGGCCGCCAGCCCGACCCCGGTCGCCACGGTGCCCGACGGCCAGCTGATCTTCAAGGGCAAGCTCGTCATCTGCTCGGACATCCCCTACCCGCCACAGGAATACTTCGACGAGCAGGGCAACCCGACCGGCTCCGACATCGATATCGGAGGCGAGATCGCCAAGCGCCTGGGGCTGACGGTCCAGATCGAGAACGCGGTCTTCGACACGATCATCGCGGCCGTCACGGGCGGCAAGTGCGACATCATCATCAGCGCCCAGAACATCACGGCCGACCGCCTGAAGGCGGTCGACATGATCCCGTACTTCCAGGCGGGCCAGTCGTTCGTCGTGGCCAAGGGCAACCCCAAGGGCATCAACACCACGAACGACCTGTGCGGCAAGTCGGTGGCAGCCGAGACCGGGACGACCGAGGTCGACTACCTCAACGGGACCGGTGGCTACAAGGGCAAGGGCCTGTCGGCGGCCTGCGTCGCCGCCGGTAAAAGCAAGATCGACGTCAAGGAGTTCCCGAAGGACCCGGACGCGGCAGCGGCGCTCCTCGGCGGCCAGGTGGACGCCTACTTCGCCGACTCCCCGGTCGCCGCCAACTACGCCGTCCAGCACCCCGACCAGTTCGACCTGTCACCGATCCCGCCACTCGACCCGGCCATCGAGGGCATCAGCGTCCCCCAGGACAAGACCGGCCTGCGCGATGCAGTGAAGGCCG
>JAPVSP010000450.1:0-5144 GCA_047519685.1 Chloroflexota bacterium | reverse complement strand
CCCGCTTCGGGCGGGAAGCGCTCCAGGCTCCGGCCCACGAAGGCGACCGGCTCGATGTCGAGCAGGACAACGCGCGGCGGGTTCGCCTCGCCGAAGGCCTGCGCCCGCTCGGCGATCGGATCGCCGAGCCCCGCCGCGAGGACGGCGAGGAGACCCGTGGCCTCGACGATCTCGGCAGGCGACGCACTGACCTCGAGTCGGACCCACGGGCCGAGCGATGCGCCGTAGCGCTGGACGACCTCCCGCTCGATCTGGCGCGCGGTCGCGTCGTCGCCGAGCGCGGCATAGGCGAGCCCAAGGTACAGACGCTCGCGGAAGCTCAGGTCCGGGTAGCGGGCGAGCGAGCCGAGATCGGCCAGGACGGTCTCGCCCGTCATCGCCCGCCCGGCGAGCGCGATGAGCGCGCGCTCACGGGTCGCGGTCTCCGCGCTGCCCCAGGTCTCGAATGCCTGACGCAGCCCCTCGGTGTCGAACGCGTCCGGTGCCGCCATCGCCACCCCGGCCGTGACCATCAGGTCCGGCGACGAGTACGGGAGCAGTCCGACGCCCTCGCCCCACTTCTGGTAGCGCGTCCGATCGAACGTGGGGTCGGGGAGCTCGGCACCGTCCCGTCCGAGTTCGGCGACGAGCACCTCGCCGGCGACCTTCGCGCCGAGCGCCTGGTCCACGCGGGCGCCGTCGCCCCCCGCGAGTCGCTCGAGGATGGCGGCGAGGTGGCCTCGGCCGGCGTCGGTGACGACGTAGGTCGTCATGCCGCTCCCGCCCGTGGGCACGAAGGACGCGTCGAGCAGCGACCAGCGGGACTCGGTCGTCTGGAGTCGCGAATCGACGACCCGGAACCGACGGATGAGCTTGTCGGCCAGCGGTGGGTCGTGGCCTGGGACGGAAGCGGCGATGACGAGCTCCTGGTCGCCCCGCGCCAGGGCCGGCAACGGCAGGCGGGCCACCTCGAAGGCGCGACCGCTGAGCTGTGTCTCCTTGAGCCCCAGGCTCGATGACGCGACGGTGAAGCTGACCGGATCGCCCGTGAGGAGGGCCTCGCCGTCGGCGCGCAGGCGGAGGACCGGGCGGTCGCCGACCAGGAACTCCGGCGCGAGGGTCGCCTCGACGAAGAACGGCAGGCCGACGGGAACGAGCAGCGTGGCGCTGCCAGCGCCGAGCCGCTCGTCGACGGCCGCCGCGCTCGCGCGCCAGCTCGTCAGGTCGTCCGACAGCTTGAAGCTGACGCTCGCCCTGCCTTCCGCGTCGGTCGTGATCTGACGGAAGAGGAGCCAGTCCCGGAACTCGCCCCGCCCGCCGCCACCCCCGGTCGTGCTCCCGCCGCCGCCCATGGCCGCCCAGACCGGGATCGCGTGCGAGGCGTAGGTCAGCAGCGAGCCCGAGCCGACCGTCGCGTACAGGTCGGACAGGGGGTCGACCGAGCGGGCCGCCCCGATCGTGTAGAGCTTCTCGTCGACGACCTCGACGAGGACCGTGGACGCCGCTGGCCGGCCGTCCGAGCCCGTCGTGCGCACGGTGAGCGTGACGTTCGCGCCGGGCCGATACCGTGCAGCGTCGGCCGTGAGGCTGACCGTCAGGGCGCGCGTCGCGTCGACGACCCGGGCGTCGAGGCTCGAGATCGTCGGCAGGTATGCCCGGCCGTCGAACTGGACCGCGCTGAGCCAGACGTTCGGCAGGTCCGCCACCGTCAACGCGAGCTCGAACGTCGACGTCGTCCGGGCGCTCGCCTCGCGCAGGCCTCGCTGCTCGACGATGAACAGGAAGCGGTCGTGCGGGCTCGACGGGAGCGGTCCGTTCGAGCCCTCGAGCGAGACCTTCAGTGACTCCCCGACTCGGTAGGTATCGCCACAGCAGGAGGCCGGCGCCGCCGCTCCGGCGCCGGGAGCCGCGACGAGGCGCGGCCACGCCTCGACCTGGCTCATCGACGGCTCTCGTGGCGATGCCCAGAGCGTCGCCGAGGCGAGTCGACCGGCCGCATCGGTCGTCGAGAGCACGACCTTGTACGAATGGGTCGCGTCGGGCACGGCGACCTTGAGGGTGAACGTCCCGTCGCCGGTCGTCGTCGGGGTGGCACCCGGGATCGTCTTCTCCTCCGTCCAGTATTCGTACGTTGGGACGGTCACCTTGTTGATGAAGTCGTAGGTCCGGCCGGTCTCCCGGCGATGGGGGATCTGCTCCCGGATCGAGACCTGGACCTGCCCGCCGACGATGGCCTGCCCGCCCGGGTCGTCCACCCACTCGTACGGTTCGAAGTCGCGCTCGAGGCGCTCGATGTCGACCGCCTGGTCGCGGCCCGACACTGTGAGCTGGCTCCCGCGGAGCGCCGCTGTCCCGGACAGCCAGGCCGCCGACGCGAACACGAGCACCGGGGCTGACGACTGGATCGATCCCTCCTCCGGGCGAGCGGCCGTGACGTTGACCGTGGGCGTGTCCATGGAGGCGTCGGAGTCGAGCCGCGCGCGGAGGGCGGCGGTCGCGCGGCCGTCCGCGCCGGTGGTCACCCGGACATCGCCCTGCCCGGTCAGCGCCAGCTCGAGGCCGGGTGCCCGGGTCCCGTCGTAGAAGACGGTCTGGACCTCGGCGCTCAGCGGATCGCCGGCGATGAGGACGTGGCGGTCGAGCGTCAGGTCGATGCGATAGGCCGGCTTGCGGACCTCGTCGATGGTGAGGTAGAGCGTCGACAGCCGCTGGCCGTCGACGACCAGCTCGACGAGGTAGCTGCCGAGCGGGAGGTCGCGGTACGCGAGCGCGGCCGTGAACGCCCCGGCTCGATCGGGGGCAGCCGTCGCGCTCGCGATCGCGGGCGCGGAGACGTCCGCCTGGTTCGCGCTCGCCATGAGGCGGATCTGGACGGACGCCGGGACCGAACCGCTGTCGCGTCCCCGGACCAGGCCCCAGACGTTGACGGTGTCGCTCGAGCGGTAGAGGTCGCGATCCGTGTAGAAGAGGAGCCAGTGGCGCTCGTTCCCCGAGCTCGACGGCGCGTTGTCCTGCTCGCTCAGGTACGACCAGGTCGACCACAGGCCGAGCGGGGCGAAGACGGCGGCGCCGCTCGCGGCCCGGACGATGAGGACGTTGGCGGCCGGCGGCGCGGACTCGTCAGGGGCGCCGAGGAGCTCGGCCGGCGTCGCGACGACCAGCAGGCCTTCGGCGTCGGTGCGGCCGAGCGCCTTCCCGCCGGCGAGCGTGACCGTCGCCCCGGCGATCGGCCGGCCTGACGCGGTGTCGTTGACCCAGGCCAGGGTGCGGGTCTCCGTCACGCGGGCGTAGACCGCGACGCTGGTGACCTGGAGGACCATCTGGCGATCGCGCCCAGGCTCGGGGAGCACGACGAGGTACCAGCCCGCCGCCAGCTTCGACGGGAAGCGCAGCAGCGCTCCGGCCTGGCCGGCTGGCTCGAGCCGGGCGGTGAACGTGAGGGCGCGGGCCAGGCCGTCGGTGGCAACGAGCCCGACGTCGGACCATTCCGACCACGTCGGGGCGGTCGCCAGGCGCCTGGCCGCCGCCACGGCTGCATCGAGCGACGCGAACCGATAGACCTCCACGGCGCGGTCGATCGTCTTGGCATGCCACGAGTCCGCCGAGCCCGACCCGTCGGACCACTCCGAGCCGTTCCAGCAGCACACCCCGACGGCCACGTCGGGCGGCTCGGACGGAGAGACCTCGAGGACGGCCTTGCCGAGGTCGACGGTCGGTCCAGCCGGCGGCACGGCTCCAGCGGTCTCGAACCGGAAGACGACGTCCTTCTCGAGCGTCATGTCGGAACCGGCGACGCTGATGCCCCGCGAGATGGTGACCGTGTAGAGCGTCCGCTCGGCGAGGTCGTTCCCGGGCACGATCGCGAGCGTCCGGCCGTGGGTCTCGAGGTCGAATGGGACGGCTGGCTCGATCGCGACGCGCCCCAGGTAGCCGGCGATCGGCTCCTGGTCGAAGGTGGCCTCGATGCCCGTTCGGATCGGGACGCCCGACGCCGCATCGCCGGGCAGCGTGCTGACGACGTGGAGGGGCGCCTTCGCGCGGAACAGCCAGGAGCCCGCCACGGACCCGCTGTCCGCGCGCAGGCGGAAGCGATACGTGGCGCCGGCCGCCAGCGGCTTCGCCGGCGTGACGATCGCCTGGGACGCGGTCGATCCCGGCTGGACGCTGACGCTGACCGCCGGAGAGACCTCCAGGCCCGCCGCCAGCTCGACGGCGGGCGTCGCGGTGCGGCTCGTGAGCGTGAAGGTCGTGTCGGGCTCCACGCCCGCGGGATCGCGCTTCGTGGCGACGAGATCGGCGGTCGGAGCGTACGGCTCCAGCGCGACGGGCTGCCATGTCCCGGTCGGGGTCGCCTCGGCGGTGGCGCTCGGTGCGACGGTCGGCGTGACGGCGGATGCGCGGGGTGGGGAGGAGGGCCCGGTCTGGGAGCTCGAGCCGACCACGATGGTCGTCCCGACGACCACGGCAGCGGCGACGATCGCCACGAGCCCCCGGAGCCTGCGGGACCGCGGTCCGGGGACGCCACCCTCGGCTGTCATCCTCACCACCCCCGGCGACCCCCGGGCGAGATGTCCCCCCTGGCGCGTCGCCCGCCCATCTCGGTCGCCGGCGATGAGACGCGCCCGGCCACGAGCCTGTGGCTGCCGGTGCGACTGGCGGGCCACGGTGGTCGGCGCCCGGTGGCGACGGACGCCCGGTACACTCCCCGACGACCGCACGGAGAGGAAGCGACATGGCCGAGCGCGGGCGGGCCTACGGCGCCCAGAGCATGACCGCGCCGCTCAAGGAGGTCCTCGTCAAGCGCCCGGGCGAGGCCTTCGGGCGGGCGTTCGAGGATCCCGCCCATGGCTTCCTCCACGCGGTCGACCTCGAGCTGGCCCGTCGCGAGCACGACGCGTTCGTTGGGTTGCTCACGGCACTCGGGACGACGGTCCATGAGCTCGGGGTCGAGACCGCGTCGCCGGACCTGGTGTACCTGTACGATCCCCTGCTCGTGACCGACCGGGGCTCGATCCCGCTCCGGTCGGGGAAGCCGGGTCGGGTCGGCGAGGAACGGGTCGTCGAGGCTTGGACGCTCGCGCACGGGATCCCGACGCTCGGGCGGATCGAGGCACCCGGCACTGTCGACGGCGGCGATGCGTTCTGGCTGCGGCCCGACCTGCTGT
>JAPVSP010000449.1:0-1623 GCA_047519685.1 Chloroflexota bacterium | reverse complement strand
GCGCCGCCGGCGATCAGCCGACGGCCCTGGCCTCCGGACGCTCCCCGGCCATGACGGCCCCGGGGTCGGTGGCGTCGATCGAGGCCGCCGAGGCCGCACTCGCATCGTCCACGGGCGAGGCGACGTCGTCCTCGAGATGGGGCAGCGCCGGGTGGTCCTGGTGGGCGGCCAGCCACTCGTCGACGAGCTGCTCCACGACGCGGTTCCGGCGCAGCGTGCTCCGGATGAAGTTGCGGCCGCGCTCGGAGTCGAAGTAGCGGACGAGGCGGGGACGGTCCGCATATCGCGCCCGCGCCCGGGCGACCTCGGCCTCGACCTCCTCGTCGGAGATCGTCAGCCCCTCGACCTCGGCGATCCTCGAGAGCACGAGCAGCGTCTTGACGCGCTGCTCGGCGCGCGGACGGAACTCCCGGTGGAGGTCCTCCTCCGTCTGTTCGGCCGCCTTGAGGTAGGCGGCCTCGGCGATGCCCTGCCGGGCGAGGCTCGCCCGGAACTCGTCGTGCATCACCTCGGTCTCCTGGTCGACCAGGACGTCCGGGAGCTCGAGCGTGGCGTTGGCCACCGCGTACTCGATGATCCGGTCGGCGAACCCGTGGCGGGCCGCGTCGAGGGCGTTGCGCTCGAGCCGCGCACGGATATCGGCGCGGAGCGCCTCGAGGTCGGCGAGATCGCCCAGCGACCGAGCGAAGTCGTCGTCGGCATCGGGCAGGATGCGCTCCCGGAGCTCCCGGAGCGTCACCCCGAAGTGCGCCGACCGCCCGGCGAGCGACCCCTCCGCGTAGTCCTCCGGGAAGGTGACGTCGAACTCGGTCGAGTCGCCCGCGGCCAGCCCGACGAGATGCTCCTCGAAGCCCGGGATGAGCCGCTCCTCGCCGATGATGAGCGGGACGCGCTCGGCGGAGCCACCCTCGAAGGGCTGCCCGTCGCGGGTCCCGCTGAAGCCGATGACGGCCCAGTCGCCCTTCCGGGCCGGTCGATCCTCGACGGCCGCCAGCGTCGCGTACTGGTCGCGCAGCTCGTCGATGACCTGCTGGATCCGCGCGTCGGTCGTCGGCTCGATCTCGGGCCGGAACGGGAAGCCACGGTAGTCGCCGAGGCGGACCTCCGGCCGCACCGGCACGGTCGCCTTGAAGAGGAGCGGCTTGCCCTCCTCGGCCTGGACGATCTCGACGTCGGCGTTGGCGAGCGGGAGGATCTCCTCCGCCACGAGGGCCTCGCGATAGGCCTCCTGCACCAGGTGCTCGACGGCGTCGTCGAGGACGGCGCCGTTCCCGAGCATCCGCTCGAGGACGGCGCGCGGGGCCTTGCCGGGCCGGAAGCCCGGGACCCGGGTGGTCCGCCCGAGGCGCCGGACGGCCTGACCGACCGCGCGAGCGAGGCGCTCGGGAGGCAGCTCGACCTCGACCAGGACGGAGCTCTTGGGGGCGGGAGTCGTGGTGACGTTCATCGCCCGGCAGTATAGGGCTGGCCGCCCGGGGACCGCCCGAGGGCACCGCCCGTGGGGCGGTGCACGGGCTCTCCGGCCATCCAGCCCGGTAGTCGAGACCGGTCGGTATGCGAACCGCACGACGGGATCAATCCGGCGATCGCTGGCCGTAGTTCGCCCGTCTCGGCGCGTCTGAT
>JAPVSP010000448.1:0-5458 GCA_047519685.1 Chloroflexota bacterium | reverse complement strand
TCGGATCGGAGCCGGCTACCCGGCCACCGCGATCCGGTCAAGGAGGACCTGCGCGGGATCGGCGAGCCGCAGCGCGGGCCGCACCTCGTCCTGCTCGCCCGCGACGCCGCCGGCTATCGGAGCCTCTGCCGGCTCGTCTCCCGGGCGAACCTGGCCGGGACGAAGGGCGTGCCGCGCTTCAGCCAGTCGCTCCTCGCCGCGCACACCGAGGGCCTCATCGCCCTCTCAGGCTGCCGCGATGGCGAGCTCGCCCGTCGGCTCCGCGTCGGTGACCGCGAGGGGGCGCGGGCCGCCGCCGAACGATATGCGCGCCTGTTCGGCGGTGCCGGGAAGGACGGCCGGCGAGCGTCGGGCCCGGCCGCGGCCGGGTTCGTCCTCGAGCTCGAGCATCACCTCCTCCCCGACGACGACTGGCTCGTCGCCGAGACGGCGCGCCTGGCCGAGGAGCTCGGCCTGCCGGTCGTCGTGACGAACGACGTCCACTACGCGCTGCCCGAGGGCCGGGAGCTCCAGGATGTGCTGACGGCCATCCGCCACGGGCGGACGCTCGAGACGCTGGCCGACCTGCGCCGGCCGGATGGCGAGTCGTACCTCAAGTCCCAGGCCGAGCTCCTCGCGCTGCCGCCCGGGGACCCGGCGACCGCGCGGGACGATCCCCGGACCGCCCGGGCCTGGGCCGAGGGGATCCGGACCTCGGCCGAGCTCGCGGTCGGCTGCTCCGTCGACCTGGGCTTCGAGCGGTACCGCTTCCCCGGCTTCCCGGTGCCCGGCGGCGAGACGCCCTTCAGCTATCTCGAGGGTCTCTGCCACGAGGGCGCGCGGAGGCGCTACCACCCGATGACGCCGGCCGTCGTGCGCCAGCTGGCCCACGAGCTCGAGGTCATCGAACGGACCGGCCTGGCCGAGTTCTTCCTCATCTGCTGGGACCTGATGCGCTTCGCGAAGTCGCGGGGCATCCCGGCCCAGGGCCGTGGGAGCGCGGCCGACTCGATCGTCGCCTACGTCCTTGGCATCACCCGGGTCGACCCCATCCGCCACGAGCTGCTCTTCGAGCGGTTCATCAACGAAGGCCGGACGGCGTATCCCGACGTCGACATCGACTTCAGCTCGGAGCGGCGTGAGGAGGTCATCCAGTACGTCTACGAGCGCTACGGCGCCGAGCACACCGGGATGGTCTGCAACGTCGTGACCTATCGGGCGCGGTCGGCCGTCCGCGAGGTTGGGTATGCACTCGGGTTCCCGCGGCCGCTCGTCGACCGGGTCGCGAAGGCGCTCGAGACGTACGACTCGGTCATGGTCCGGCGCGACCTGGAGGCGGACGGCGGGTTCGCCGAGTTCTTCCGGCGGCCCGGCGAGGCCGGCTCGCGGGGGACGGCGCGAGGTGTCGAGGCCGAGGCCGTCGCCGCCTCGGCCGCGCTCGCGGCCGAGCGGGGGCTCGTCGACGGGATGGGCCAGCTCGGATCCCCGGGCCGACGGCTTGCGGAGGCGTCGTCTCGGCCATCGGAGGGTCCCAACGGGACATGGGCCGGGGCGCCGGGGTCCGCACCGGCCATCCGGCCGGGCCATCGGGCCGATGACGAGGGGGGCCCGGGGGACTCGCCGGCGAGCGTGGCCTGGCTCCGGGCGGGTCACGGGACGGGCTACGGGCGGCCCGACGTCCCCGGCGGCCGGACGGACCTGCCCGGGCTCGTCGAGGGGCGCCGGATCGACCCGGGGACGGGCGTCCTCCTGCCCCCCGAGCGGCGGACGGACCGGCTCGGATCCTCGGGCCGATCGCTCGCGGGGGCGTCGCCTCGGCCCTCGGAGGGTTCGACCGCAGGACTCTCGGACTGGGAACGCTGGCTCGAGCTCTGCGCCCGGATCGACGGCTTCCCGCGCCACCTGTCGATCCATAGCGGCGGGATGCTCGTCACCGCCGCGCCGCTCATCGACATCGCGCCGCTCGAGCGGGCGACGATGCCGGACCGTGTCGTCGTCCAGTACGACAAGCGCGATGTCGAGACGATCAAGCTCATCAAGCTCGACCTGCTCGGGCTCGGGATGCTGGCGGCGATCGACGAGACGCTCCAGCTCGTCGAGCACGATTGCGCGGCCTGCATCGACCTCGACCGGATCCCCGAGGAGATCCCCGAGGTCTTCACGATGCTCCAGGCGGCCGACACCGTCGGCGTCTTCCAGGTCGAGAGCCGGGCCCAGATGCAGACGCTGCCGAAGTCGCGCCCGGCGAGCCTCGACGACCTCGTCGTGGAGGTCGCGATCATCCGGCCGGGTCCCATCCAGGGCAACGCCGTCCACCCGTACCTGCGACGGAAGCAGGGTCTGGAGCCGGTCGTCTATCTCCACCCCTCGCTCGAGCCGATCCTGCGCGACACGCTGGGGGTCATCCTCTACCAGGAACAGGTCATGCGGGTCGCCATCGACGTCGCCGGCTTCTCGCCCGCCGAGTCGGACGGCTTCCGTCGGGCGATGGGGACGTGGCGCTCGAGCCGCGAGATGGAGAAGCTGCACGCGCGCTTCGTCGACGGCTGCCGGCAGGTCAGCGGCCTGGCCGATGAGCCGGCCGAGGAGCTCTTCCGGCAGGTCGCCGCGTTCGCCTCGTTCGGCTTCGCGAAGAGCCATGCTGCCGCGTTCGCGCGGACCGCCTACGAGTCCGCGTTCCTCAAGCTGTTCTACCCGGCCCAGTTCCTCGTCGGGCTCGTGAACGCCCAGCCGATGGGGTTCTACCCGGTCGAGGTCCTCGTCAATGACGCGAAGCGTCACGGCGTCGCGGTCCTCCCGGTCGACCTCAACGCCTCGTCCTTCGCGACGACGACGGAATGGGTCGGCCGGCCGGGCTGGGCCCTCGCGGGCCCGAAGGGGGACGATGGGGCGCACGACGACGACCCTGGCGAGGCGCTGCCGGAGGAGGTCGGCATCGAGGCGAGGCCGCGCCCGGTCCGCTCGGCGGCCTGCGTGATCCCGGGCTCGGGCGCGCGGCAGCGCTGGGCAGCCGAGAGTGCGGTCGGCTGGGGGGTCCGGCTCGGGCTCCGTCTCGTCAAGGGGATCGGGGAAGAGCACGCCGAGCGGCTCGATGCCGAGCTCGCCCGCGGGCCGTACCGCAGCCTGTCGGACGTCGTGGAGCGGACCGGGCTCGGCGAGGAGGTCATCGAGCGGCTGATCCGCGCCGGGGCGCTCGACTCGCTCGGGCGGCCCCGGCGCGAGCTCCTCTGGCAGCTCCGCGAGGTCGCCGGGGCGACGCGCGGACGGATCGACGGCAGCCCCTCGGCGGCCGGGCGGGTCGCGCGACGCGCGGCGGGCCGGCCGATGGACCTCCGCCTGCCGGCGACGGCGGTCCCGGCCCTGCCGCCGATCACCGAATCCGAGCGGCTCGGGGACGCCTACGCGGTCATCGGCCTCGATGTCCGCCGGCAGGTCGTCGGGCTCTTCCGGGCGGCGCTCGGCCGCCTGGGCGCGTCGCCGGCCTCGTCGCTCCCGGACCGACGGCCCGGGCCTGTGCGGATCGGGGGCCTGGTGGTGACTCGTCAGCACCCGATGACCGCGCGGGGCACGGTCTTCCTGGCGCTCGAGGACGAGACCGGGATGGTGAATGTCACCCTCTGGCCGGATGCCTGGGCCCGACTGCGGTCGGTCGTGCGACGGCACGCGATCCTGCTCGTGGACGGGACGCTCCAGCGCGAGGGGAACGTGGTCAACGTCGTCGCCAGCGAGGTCCGATCGCTGCCGGAGGCCGCGGCGGGGACGGGCGGCCCGGATCGTCCTGCCGGCGTCCGCCAGCTCGGCTACGCCGGGATGCGGCGGATCGGCTGAATCCCGCCCTCAGCGGCGGGCGGCCGGCTTGCGGCGGCTCGCGGTCCGACCGCCGGACGCCGGGCCCGTCATCCTGAGGAAGCGGCGGTAGAAGCCGGCGAAGGCGCCGACCCCGATGCCCATGATCGGCGAGACGGCCCACGCGTAGATGACCAGCTGCGCGAGGTTGGACGCCCCCGACGACGTGAGGCCGGCGCCCGTCGCCCCGGCGAGTAGCAGCGCGTCGCCGGAGAAGACGAGGGCCGCCAGGACGCCCAGGAGCCCGCCGGCGAGCCACGCGGCGCGTGGGGCGAGCAGGCCGGCGAGGAACGCGGCGGCCATCGGGGGCGGGTAGAGGAACGCCTGGAACAGCAGCACGACCATGACGTTCTTGCTCATGTCCGGGATGAGCACCAGGATGCCGGTGGCGAGGATCAGGAGTCCGGGGACCCAGATCGCCTTCGAGTGGAGCGCGATGCCCCGCAGGGCCGCCAGGTCGGCCCGGATGGGGGCCGGAGCTGCGGCACTCCGGATGGCCCCGAGGACGCCCGGGCGCGGCGGGACCGCCTCGCGGCGCGTCGCGATCGGCGCGACGCGGGTCCGCGACGGCGCCCCCTCGATCGTCGCTCCCTCGTCGATCTCCTCCTGTGCGAGCTGTGCCTGGCGGTGGCGGCGGCGGGCCTCAGCGCGATCGGTTCGCTTGGCGCGGGCCACGTTGTCTCCTCGTTGACGTGGGTGGGTGGCGGCGGGTCGGCGGCTCGCGCGGGAGGGGGACGACGGCGCGGCGGGCCTGTCGGCGCATGGTAGTCCAAGGGCGGCTCGGCCGCCGTTCGCGCTCCGTGCGGCGCCACCCCCAACGCGATAAGCGGATGGTGAGCCGTGGTGCAGCGGGGCCTGCTAGAAACGCCCCATGCCCGCCCCGACCCGCCGGGAGGTCGACGATGGATCGCGCCCGACGTGCGGGGCTGGTCGCCCTGGTCTCCTTGCTCCTGACCGCGGTCGCGCTCGTCGGGAGCCCCCCTGCGAGACCGGCGCTCTCGACGGCCGCGGCCGTCGGATGGCCGCCCTCGACCGAGCTGCTCCTGGCCGAGGTCGTGACCGGGGGTGCCTCGGCCTCGGACGAGTGGATCGAGCTGACCAACGCCGGTTCGGCGCCGCTCGACCTCGCCGGCCTCGAGCTCGTCTACGTCACGTCCAGCGGCGGCACCGTGACCCGGAAGGCGAGCTGGCCCGCGGGGCAGGGGCTCGAGCCCGGGCGACACCTCCTGCTCGCCAACGCAACCGGCGTCCATGCCTCGATCGCCGACGCGACCTACAGCGGCGGGCTGGCGGCGGCCGGCGGCGCTCTCGTGCTTCGCCCGATCGGCGGGAGCCCGATCGATGCGGTCGGCTGGGGCGACGCGGTGAACGCGTTCGTGGAGGGATCGCCCGCCGCTGCGCCGCCGGCTGGCGCGAGCATCGAGCGACTGCCGGGCGGGCCCGGCGGCAACGTCGTGGACACGAACGACAACAGTCACGACTGGACGCTGGACCAGGCGCCCGTCCCGCAGCCGCTCGCCGCGGGGCCCGTCCCGCCCCCGTCACCCTCCGCCGAGCCGAGCGCGTCCCCGAGCCCCGAGCCGAGCGGCTCGGGGCTGGCAAGCCCTGAGCCCACGGTCGGGCCGAGCGGCGA
>JAPVSP010000447.1:0-9385 GCA_047519685.1 Chloroflexota bacterium | reverse complement strand
GTGTTCGCCTCGTCCTCGGCGAACTGCGTCTTGGTCTTCATCTGCGCGATCGCGAGGCGCTGCACGGTATGGCATCGCTGGCACGTGTCGCTGGTCGGCGGCAGGTTCGCGTGATCGGGCGGCGGGACCGGCTTCGGGTAGAGGCCGAGGATGACCTGCGCGAGCTGCTTGGTGCCGTTCACCTTGGCCTTGATCCAGCCGACGATCCCGGGCTCGACATGGCACTCCGCGCAGGCGACATCGCGATGGGGGCCGGCGTCGTAGGCCGCCAGCTCGGGTCCCATCTGGTGGCATCGCCCGCAGAAGTCGGCCGTCTCGGTCCAGTGGATGAGCGACGCTCCGGTGAACAGGGTGACACCGCCGAAGCCCGCGAGGACGAGCAGGAGGGCGAGGATCCCCCGCCGCGAGCGGGGCAGGTGGATGCTCCATCCGCGCAGGTGCGGGAGCCGCCGCAGGGGCCGCGGCAAGGGCCGCCGCCAGCCCCCGTGCGAGGTCGCGGTCACGGCCGAGGGAGCCGTGCTGTCGACCGGGGTCCCGGCCGCGGCCTCGCTGGCCGGCGCCTCGGCCGGAGGAGCTGAGGCCGGTTCCGTCGACGCGGTGGGCCGGGGTTCCTCCTTTCGGGAGGTCGCCGCGGCGCCGGCCGGAGGTACGTCGGATCCCGTCGGCTCGGGCGCGCCCGGCGTGGCTCCGAGCTCGCTCACGACCCTAGCCCAGAAGCCGGCTGATCGAGCGGTCCATGTCGTCCGGGTGGAGGCCGCCGAGGCGGACCTCCCGGATCGTCCCGTCGCGGCCGATGAAGTAGTGGGTCGGGATGCCCAGGATGTGGTACCGGCTGGCGATCGCCGTCTGGGGATCCGCGGTCATCTGGAACGTGAAGCCGACCCGACCGGCGTATTCCCTGACCGCGCTGGCGTCCTCCTCGATGAAGACGCCGAGCACGACCAGGCCGGCGCCCTTGTACTTGGCGTAGGCGGCCTGGAGGTCCGGTGCCTCGGCCCGGCAGTCGCCGCACCAGCTCGCCCCGAAGGTCAGCCAGACCGGCTGGCCCCTCAAGTCGCTGAGCCTGACGGTCTTCCCATCGACCGTCGTCGCCTGGAAGTCGGGCGGGACCTCGCCCACCTTCGGCGGTGCCCCGCTCGTGTCGCCGGTCAGCGTGACGTTCGTGATGCCCGAGCCCGCCGCCGGCTGGTCGATGAGGAAGGCGACGATCGCGATGACGACCGCCGTGACGACGATGACGGCGAGGGTCGCGAGCCGGCCGCGGAGCGGGCTCGAGGCCGGCCGCGTCGCGATGCCGGTGGCGCTCATGTGGTCGCGTCCTCCTGTCGTCTCCCGGGCCCGCTCAGTTGAGCCCCGAGTAGCTGTGGAGGCTGTTGAAGAACAGGTTCCCGAAGTAGGTGAACAGGGTGGCGCCGAAGCCCAGGATCAGGAGCCACGCCGCGCGCTGGCCTCGCCAGCCCCGGACCACCCGGGCATGCAGGTAGGCGCCGTAGATGAGCCAGGTGATGAGGGACGCGGTCTCCTTGGGGTCCCAGCTCCAGTAGGTGCCCCAGGCCACGTCGGCCCAGACCGCGCCGAGGATGATCGTCAGGGTCAGGAACGGGAAGCCGACCACGATGGAGCGGTAGCCGATCTCGTCGAGCACCTCGGGCTTGGGCAGGCCCCAGCGGCCGCCCTCGGGCTGGATGAGGTAGAGGATCGCGGCGGCGAACGCCACCGTGAACGACCCGTAGGCGACGATCGCGACCGCGACGTGGATGGTCAGGAGGAGGTTGTTCTGGAGGGCCGGCACGAGCGGCTCGATGGTCGACGGGATGGTCGTCGCGTAGGCCATCAGGGCGAGCGCGACGGGGATGGCGACCAGGGCCAGGATCCGCTGGTGGTAGCGCTGCTCGAACCACATGTAGGCGGTGACGATGCCCCACGCGAAGGCCACCGAGAACTCGTACATGTTGGCGAACGGGCCGTGGCCGGTCGCGATCGTGCGGAAGACCAGACAGGCCGTCAGGGCGGCCGCGGACAGCCAGCCCAGGATCGTCGCGTACTTCCCGATCGACGAGGTCCGCGGGCCCGAGATGAGGCCGAGCGTCCCCGTCCGGACCGGGGCGCCGACCGTCTGCAGGCGCGCGGCTCGCAGGCCGGACAGCGCGTAGGCCGCGTAGCAGAGCAACGCCAGGATGAGGCTGAGCCCCCCGGCGACGAACGCGTATTCGGACATCTTGGTCATGGCTCGCTCCCTCAGTCCTGCTGCGGGCGGGACGCCCGGCGGAGGTCGTCGATGAGCCCGGCGTATTCGGTGCCGAGCGGGACGTCACGGTGGCCGACGCTCGCGAGGGCGACGGTCGAGCCGCCCCCGGGCCGGGCCGCGATGCGGGCCCAGATCCGCCGGTGCTGGATGGTGAACCGGATGACGAAGCCGAAGAAGAGAAGGGCGCAGCCGAGCCAGATGAGTGGTGCGCCCGGATCCTTGGCGACCGAGAGGCCGGTGAACTGGCGCTCCCGCTCGAAGAGGAAGCTCAGCCCGGAGATCGTCACGGGCTTGCCGGGGTCGAGCGACTGCGCGTCGACGGGCGTGGCCTGGTCGTCGCTCTTGTAGACCTCGACCCGCATCTGGCCGGGCCGGACGACGGTGTCGCCCGAGCCGTTCGTGCCCACCACCCAGACCGTCAGGTCCTTCTCGGGGATGGTGAAGCTGCCGATCCGACGATTGCTGTTGCTGTCGGACCAGGCCAGCGGGACGCCCTCGTCGAACAGCGACTTCCCGGAGGCGTCGGTGACCTTCATGACCGCCGCCGGGCCGTAGAAGGACTGGTAGAAGGAGATGTCGCCGTAACGCATCGGGTCGTTGACCCGGATCGTCTGGCGCATGACCTGCTGGCCGTCCTGGTAGAGGATCAGGTCGCTCGCGTAGTCCGAGGGCGCGCCGGTGTCCGCGTAGTAGGAGTCCTGGAAGGACACGAGCTTGAGCGTCAGGCCGGCCCGGGTCGGCACCGGGGCGCTCGAGCCCTCGGCGAGCACGAAGTTCGAGTCCCGGAACCCGAACGTCGCGCCGATGATCGCGCCCGTCACGATGACGACCAGCGCGAGGTGAGCGCCCAGGCCGCCGAACGGCGCCCAGCGGAACCGGTCGGCGTACAGGTGGATCGTCCCGTCGTCCTCGACCAGCGTCCGGAAGTGGCGGCGCCTGAACGCCTCCCGGACCTGCTCGAGCGCCTCGGCCGGGGCGGCCTGGTAGTGGAGCGACTCGTGCTGGGGCGCGTGCTCGAAGAAGGCCCGTCCGACGCCGACATGGGGCCGGGTCGCCGTCTTCCACATGCCGGGGATCCGATGGAGCGAGCAGGCCAGGGTGCTGACGACGAGCCCGGCCGCGACCACCCGGAACCAGATGGAGTTGAAGATGTTGAACAGGCCGAGCGCCTCCATGACGCTCGTCCAGCCGCCGTACTTCGGGCGCACCTTGTCGAGCCAGTCGGCCTTCGCCTGGCTGTCGCCGAGCACGCCGGCCGGGGCCTGGACGACGAGGGTGCCGACCAGGGCGAGGACCGCGAGGACCAGGATGAGGACGAGCGCGAAGCGCATCGACGTGAGGAGATGCCACAGCTTCTCGAGGGCCGCATCGACGGCGCCGAAGGCGCCTTCCTCGGCCTCGGGCTCGGGCCGGTCCGCCGGGACGGCGCCGGCGAGCGGGCGGGTCCGTGCGTCTTGGGCCATGGTGTCCTCCGTCAACCGGCCAGCGGCGCGGTGAGGGTCGCGAGCCGGCTCAGGGTGTTGGTGACCATCAGGGTGCCGATCACGATGAGCAGCGCTCCCGTGACCATCGAGACGGCGCGGTGGTGGTGCCCCACCCAGGCCAGGCGGGTCGCGACCCAGTTCGCGCCGAGAGCCACCGCGAGGAAGGGGACGGCCAGGCCGGCCGCGTAGGCGATGAGGAGCAGCGTGCCCTCGGCCACGCCAGAGCTCGCCGAGGCGAGCCCGATGATCCCGCCGAGGATCGGGCCGATGCACGGGCTCCAGCCAGCCGCGAAGAACGTGCCGAAGAGCAGCGACCGCCCGTAGCCGGGCGCGCTGGGCACCGGGCCGCCGGCGCCCACCAGGGCCAGTGTCCCGCTGCCGAGGGCGGGCAGCGGACGGAAGTCGCGCCAGAGGGCCCGGATGTTGATGACGCCGGCGGTCTGCAGGCCAAGGAAGATCAGCAGGGCGCCACCGGCCTGGCGGAGGTACTTCGCATTGTCGGCCAGGACGTAGCCGACCGCCCCGATCGAGGCCCAGAAGGCGACGAAGACGATCGAGAACCCGACCGTGAAGGCGAGGCCATGGAGGAACGCGCGCCGCCGGTCCGCCGCGCCCTCACCCGTCGCGCCGACCATGTAGCTGACGTACGCCGGGACGAGCGGCAGGCAGCACGGCGAGGCGAAGGACACGACACCGCCCAGGAAGGCGATGAGGAGCCCGAGCCCCGCGATGCCGGTCACGGCTGGGCGCTCCCGCTCGGGGCGGGGGAGGCGGTGGGGGAGGTGGCGGGGGAGGTCTGGGGCGAGCCGCTCGGGGTGGCCGAGGCGCCGGCCGAGCCGCTGGGGGCGGAGCCGCTGGGGGCGGGCGAAGCGCCGGTGAGACTGTCGAGATGCGCCTGGACCGACTTCGCGATGTCCGAGGTCGGATCGAGCGCGATGACCTGCTTCCACTCGCTCGTGGCGCCGGCCACGTCCTGTGGGGTCTCCGCGAAGTAGAGGAAGCCAAGGTAGTAGTGGGCCAGGACGTTCTTCGAGTCCACCGCCACCGCCTGCTTCCAGCTCGCCTCGGCCTTCGTCTGATAGCCGAGGTTGAACTGGGCCACCCCGAGCGCGAGGTAGCCATCGACGTTCTTCGGGTCCACCGCCAGCGCCTTCGTGGCCCAATCGCCGGCGGACGCATCGTCGCCCGCCTTGCCGAACGCGTCGGCGAGCGCCAGTAGCGACGCGACGTCCCTGGGGTTCGCCTGGATCCTGGCCATCAGGTCGGCCACCTTCGCCTGGTCGAGCGCGGGGCTCGCGGACGGCGATGGCGACTGCTGGGCGCTGACGGCGGGCGCGGCCCCGGGACCGAAGTTGTAGCCAGCGACCGCGATGGCGATCGCCGCGATGGCCACGCCCCCGACGATGGCGATGCGCCGGAGCGCCCGACCCCGGGCCGCGCCGGGCGCCGTCATGCCGCGTCGAGCGGTTCCGGCGATCCCCGGTGGGACGCGCCCGACCCTCCGGGCCCGCCTGGGACCGCCGATCGTGTCGCGGTGGGTCCCCGGCGTGACGGAGGCGATGAGCTCCTCGAGCTCGGGCCCATCCTCATCGTCCAAGACTTCGTCGACCGGAGCCGCCCGGCGGGTCGGAGGTGTCGCCGACCCGCCGGGCGCGTGCGCCGGCCGTGCTGCCGTGCCGACGAGGGCGACGGCCCCGGCGAGCGCGGCCGGGTCGCTGAGGATTGCGAAGGCCTCGTCGGCTTCCTCGGCCCGGGCGTTCGCCCAGTCACGGAGCTCGCGAGGTGCGTGATCGAGGTAGTCGGCGACCGCGTCGTACGCGGCGACGACCTCCTCTCGGGTCGCATCGGGGGAGAGGCCGAGCCGCGCGTACAGAGCGCGCTCGTGCGATTCGGGGGTGGGATCGGGCGGGATGACCGCAGGGCCGCTCATCGTGCGGTCCCTTCGGCACGACCTCGCTCGGGGCGCTCGTGCAGACGCATCCGGATGCCCTCGTGCTTGCCCTCGTTCGCCGGCCCGCGGGCCGGCCTTGACACCTGCGCCGATTGTCCGAACGCGGAGGCGCGGAACCCATCGGCCGGGCAGCACATTTCGCCCGGGACGTCGGGGGGACAGGCGATAGAGGGGGGAGCGACCGCCTGTATCGGTCGATACATGCGGCCCCGCCGGATCGCATGGTGGAAGCCGGGACGCGCGGCGCCCCCGGCGCGCCGGTTCGCCGTCCGGGGGTGCGATCGAGACCCGCCTCGCGGTGCGACGGGTCGTGTCGCCGCGCTCCGTGATCGCGCGGCCGAGGGCTCGTTAGTAGGACCAGCCGGGGTGGTCGACGCCGTGACAGGTCAGCGTGCACGTGCCGCCGGTGGCCGTCGGGGACCAGCGGAGGGTGCCGCGGTACGGCTGGACGTCGGGCGCGAAGTTGATCAGCCGCGGGTTCGAAGGCTGGCCGTTCACCGCGTACGTCGTGCCATGGATCCGGAAATGGCACTCCGAGCACACCAGGTTCCCCTGGCCGGCCCCGGCGACGTCGATGTCCGTCCCGCCCACGCCGTAGAAGAACGCCAGGTTCAGGTGGACGCCGTGGTAGTTGAAGTTCGTGGCGCTGTTCGCATCGCCCGACAGGTCGACCATCGGGGATTCGGCGTGGCACTGGTAGCAGAGCGCGAAGTCGGCGGCGGTGTAGTCCTGGCCCTGCGGCTTGAGGGTCCGGTCGCGGTACGGCGCCATCAGGAGGCCGCGGTTCGGGCCCGCATGGGGCGCGAGCTGCGCGGCATCGCTCGGCGGCGAGGCGGGCGTGGCGAGGCTGGCATCACCGTGGCAGCTCACGCAGCGGATGACGGAGCCGGTCGAGAACGTCCAGAGCTTGAACGGCGATGTCCCGCTCAGGCTCGTCGCCATCGCGGCGGTGGCGTTCGTGCCAGGGGCCTCGATGGGGTGATACGAGGCGTTCGACGGGTTGAGCTCCACGCTCTTGTCGAGCTCCCATCTTGAGGGGTGTGCCGGGTCCTGCGCCGGAAGCTGCGTGAACCCCGAGTGGCACTTGAAGCAGAGCTGGTACTCGAGCGTCGACGTCGGGGTCCACGTGTAGGTCGGGCTCGAGCCCGCGGACCCGTTGACGACGGCGACGCCGGAGGCGCCCCTGATCGGGCCCGAGGCGGTCCAGCCGGCGCTCGTCTGCGTCGGAGCGCTCGGGTCCGCCAGGTGCGGCTGGTGGCAGTCGGCACAGGCCGCGTGCCGGTCGAGGCGCCCTCCGAACTCGTTCTGCCGGTCGGTCGTGTGATCCGAGAGGGTCGTCGCGGGGTGCGAGTAGTAGGACGAGGTCGTCGCGTCGTTCGCCGGCACGGCCGGGTCCACGTACTGCGCCTTGACGTCGGAGAGCGCGCCCGTCCCGGCGTGGCAGCTGAAGCACAGGTTCGACTGCGGCAGCGCAAGCCGGAGGAGCTGGGGCCCCTGCGCCTGGTGGCCGGAATGGCAGGCCGCACAGGTATCCCCGACGAGGCTGAGATCGAGGTGCGGGCTCGTGAAGCTCGACGTCGGCCCCAGGCCCGACACCGGCCCCGACGCGCTCGCCGCGGTTCGCGCTGCCCGCGGCGCCCGCACGTCCGGCGACAGCGGCGCGGCGGCCCCCACGGCCTGGCCGCTCTTCTGCCCCGGAGTCAGCTCGATCGTCGGCTTGGCTCGGAGGGTCACGCTCGCCGTCGCGCCTGCGTCGACGAGCGGCAGGTCCGGCGCGAGCCGGAACACGTAGGTCGCCTGCCAGGCGGCCGACGCGGTGGCTCGCGCGGTGAATCCGATCTCCGTGAACGTATGCGGACCGAGGTCGACGGCCGGCGCAGGCTGCCGGCCGAAGGACATGACGCCCTCGATCGGCGACGCCGCGGGATCGGCGGACCGAGGGATCCGGAGGTCGGCGACGCGGATCCCCGCCACGTGCGGCCCGGCGCGATCGCTTGGTCGGACGGAGACGTAGAACGGCGCGGAGCCCATCGCGTCGGCGGTCGGCAGGGGGGCGAAGGTGGCGCTCGCCGCCTGGAGCCCGACCTCGAGGGTCGGCGTGAGCCGGACCGTCGCGTCGGAGTCGTTCAGGACCTGGAATCGGACCTCGTAGACGTGGAAGCGCTCGACGCCCGAGACCGCCGTGTCGACGGCGCCCGGGATCGGAGTGCCGGAGAGAGGGTCGATATCGTCGACCCAGGCATGCGTCACTCGGAGGCCGGAACCGGGGACGGCCGCGATGGGAGCGGGCGACGCCGACGGGTCCGCCGACGGCGCCGGCGAGGGGTCCGGAGAGGGTGCGACGGACGGGTCCGGTGACGCTCCCGCTGAAGGATCCGGGGTCGGCCCCGGATCCGGGGAGGACGTCGGGGCCGGCGTCGGGTCGGCCGCGGTCACCCCAGGGACGGCCGGGGTCACAGCGAAGACCGTGGCGACGACGACGAGGAGGGCCCCGAGCAGGGGTCCGGCGCGGTTGGCGAGGGGGCCGTTCATCCGCAAGCTAGGAGCCTTCGTTCTGGGATCAGGGAACGCCCGGGGTCGCACTCGGACCGCTGTACGTGGGCGGGCTGGTCGTCACGGTCCCGGTGGGGTCGTGGCAGAGCTGGCACGTGCCCCGGTTGTCGACCTTCAGGAGGCGGCTGTCGCCGGTCGGCGTCGTCGCCCCGTTCGGGAACGGCATCGTGGCCGAGGAACCACCGGGCACCATCTGGGCGTTCGAGCCGTGCGCCACGTGGCACGTGGTGCACGCCTCGTAGTCGATGGTCTTGTGACGGTAGGTGAAGATCGAGTCGCCCGTACGGAACGAGCTCGTCGCGTAGTACCGGGTGTGGCAGCTCGTGCACCAGGCCGACATCTGCTCGTCGAACCCGCTGCCCGAGTCGAACGGGATCCCGTTGGGCGCATCCGGATACCCGGTCCGGCTGTTCCACGGCACCCGGGAGTGCCAGTAGTCGCCGCCCGCCGCCGAATAGTCGCCGGCCGGCCACGTCTTGGTCGGCGTGGCGCTGCGCGCGTCGAGGACATCGCTGGCGTAGAGCAGGTAGGTCGCCGGGCTTCCAGGCGTGCCCTTGACCTGGAGGACCGTGTAGTTCTTGGTCGGGTACGTGAAGTCGCCGTTGGGATCGACCGCGGAATCGGTCAGCGGTGCGGGCGCGCTCGCGGGCGTGAAGAGGCCCGGCCCGCTCGGATCGGGGATGGGGTTCAGGCTCCGGTACTGCCCGTTCCCGTGCGGGTTGTGGCAGTCGGTGCACGTCAGCGAGACGGTGGGACCCGGACCCGAGCCGATCGCGCCATTGCCCCACGCGACCTGCGGCGCCGTCAGGCCGTTCGCCGGGAGGTCCAGGTGCGCGGAGGTCACGGCCGTCGGGGTCGAAATCACCCGCACCTTGGCCAGGTTGTTGCCCGGCAGAACGCTCACGTAGATGCGGGCGGGCTCGGAGGAATCGATCCTCGCCTGCACGAAACCGCCGCCGCGGAGGGCGCCCAGCTGGGTGCCGGCGCCGTTGGCGACGTTGTGCGCCGCCCCGGAGACGTACTGGACGCCGGTCACGACGTCCGTGGTGGCCCCGGTGCCCGTGGCCCCGTGGCACGACAGGCAGAGGGCCTCCTCGCTCGTCGCGGCGAGGAGGAACTGGCCCTGGGCGGTATGGGCCCGGTGGCACC